>DATBIS010000062.1:0-40871 GCA_036556805.1 Actinomycetota bacterium
CCTGGGCCCTCGCGTTCGTCGTCGTGGGTGCCCTGATCCTCGTCCCGTTCGTGGTCGCCACGCGGCGCGTCGGCCAGCCCACCCTCGTGCGGGCCGACGACGCGGCTGACGACGAGGACGAAGACGAGTACGACGACGACGACGAGGCGTACGACGAGGACGAAGACGGAGACGACGAGTGAGCAACAAGCGGAAGCGAAAGAGGTCCGGGTACCGGCCGCCCGCTCGGACGTCGGCGCCCGTCGTGCGCAAGCCGGCAACGAAACAGCCCGAGCCGCGTCAGGGGCTCCTCTCGGGGCTCTTCGGGAGCGCGACGCCCTCCTCGCTCTCGGTGATGCCGAAGTTCCGCACCTCGATCGGCCGGGGGGTCCTGCTCGTCGGATCGACGCCGGCGCTCGTGCTCGTCCCGTTCGTCTGGACGCTCGCGACCTGGCTCGCGTTGCAGGCGTTCGGTTTCATCGGCTCGCCGCTGTTGCTCGCACAATCCGTGGGCGTCGGGCCGCTCGGCGTCCAGTCGGACTACACGGCCTCGATCATCGCGTTCGGCCAGCCGGCGAGCTTCTACGTCATGTTGCCGATGCTGCTCCTTCGAGGCCTCCTCACCGCGGTGCTCGCGGGGCTCATCGTCGAGGGCATCGAGAGGGGCTCGGTCTCCATGGACGGGGTCCGGCGAGGCCTCCGCGCGTATCCGCTCGTGCTGTCGAGCACGGTGCTCACCCTGCTCGCGATCGTCACGCTGCTCAACGCATCGCTGCTCGGGCCCGGCCTCGGGACGCTGCTCCAGGTGATCCTGCCGGCGGTGGCCCTGTGGGTGCTCGGCTTCGTGCCGTTCGTCGCGGTCGACGAGCGCCCGCCCCTCGCGCAAACGCTCATGCGCTCCTACTACGGGGCTCGCACGCCCGGCGGGCGCCAGTTCCTGTTCAGCCTGCTGTACCTGCTGCTCCTCACGATCCTCGCGGCGTTCACGCCGGGGACGGAGATCGGCGCGAACCCGAGCTTCGGAACGTGGGCGTTCATCCTCGCGGTCGACTACGTGCACGTGGCGTTCTTCGCGGCCTACGGGTACCGGTGGCTCGTGATCGCGCCGGCCGTCACGGCCCCGCCCCCGCGCCGTCCTCGCTGAGCATCGCCGCTGCTAGACTGCCGGACGCCGGCGCATCCGCGCCGAGCACACACGCCCGAGGACCGCATCCGGGGTCCCGCGCGCCGACGGCATGCCGTCCGGCGCACGGGCCGGCGGCGGGTTGAGCCGGGCGGAGGAGCACAACCGAAAGGAGAAGCACCGTGCCTGTCGTCACCAGGCGGGAGCTCCTCGAGGCGGGCGTCCACTTCGGCCACCAGACCCGTCGGTGGAACCCGAAGATGAGGCGGTACCTGTACGGGGAGCGCTCGGGCATCTACATCATCGATCTCGAGAAGTCCCTGGAAGGCCTCGAGGAGACCCACGCGTTCGTACGGGACGTCGGCCGGCGCGGCGGGATCGTCATGTTCATCGGGACGAAGAAGCAGGCCCAGGAGACCATCACCGAGCACGCGTCGCGCATCGGCATGCCCTTCGTCACGCATCGCTGGCTGGGCGGCATGCTCACGAACTTCACGACGATCCGTCAGCGGCTGCTGCGCCTGCGGGAGCTTCGCGAGATGGAGCGCAGCGGCGCCATGGACTACCTGCCGAAGAAGGAGGCGATTCGCCTGCGCCACGAGCAGGAGAAGCTCGAGCGCAACCTCGGCGGGATCCAGGACCTGGAGCGGCTCCCCGACGCGGTCTTCGTCATCGACACGAAGAAGGAGCACATCGCGGTGGGCGAGGCCCGCAAGCTCGGCATCCCCGTGATCGCGATCGTCGACACGAACTGCGATCCGGACGAGGTGGACTTCGTGATCCCCGGCAACGACGATGCGATCCGCGCCGTGTCGCTGGTCACGCGCCTGATCGCCGACGCCCTCGCCGAAGGGCGGGGCATGGGGAAGGACGACCTCATCGAGCGCGCGACCGGCCGGGAGGCCGTGAGCGAGCCGCCCGAGGTCGAGTCCGAGGAGCGCGCGGCCGAGATCGCGGCCTCGACGGTGTTCGAGCCGGATCTGCCGGCCGCGACCGAGCCCGAGGTGGTTCCCGAGGCCGAGCCCGATGTCGTCCCCGACGCGGAGGCGGTCGAAGCGCCCGAGGTGAGCGCATGACCGACATCACCGCCGCACAGGTGAAGGCCCTGCGCGACGCGACCGGCGCAGGCATGATGGATTGCAAGCGCGCGTTGATCGAGGCCGACGGCGATGTCGCGCGCGCGACCGAGCTGCTGCGCGAGAAGGGCCTCGCGAGCGCGGCGAAGCGTGCCGGCCGCTCCGCGAACCAGGGACTCGTCGACAGCTACATCCATTTCAACAACACGGTCGGCGTGTTGATCGAGGTGAACTGCGAGACCGACTTCGTCGCGAACACGCCCGAGTTCCGGCAGCTCGTGAAGGACCTCGCGCTCCACGTCGCGAGCCCGGCCGCGCCGCGGTGGCTCCAGCGCGACGACGTGCCCACGCGCGTCCTCGACGACGAGCGCCGGATCTTCGAGGCGCAGGCGAAGGAGTCGGGGAAGCCCGAGAACGTGATCCCGAGGATCGTGGAGGGGAAGCTCCAGGCCTTCTACGAGGACAACGTCCTGCTCGACCAGAAGTTCGTGAAGGACGACGCGAAGTCCGTGCAGGAGCTGCTGGACGAGGTGGCCTCGAAGGTCGGCGAGAAGGTTGCGGTTCGGCGGTTCGTTCGATACAAGCTCGGTGAGGCCGACGACGACGACGAGTAGGGGACGCGAGTGACGGAAGGCTCGGGCGCAACGCGGCCCATCTACCACCGGGTCCTGTTGAAGCTTTCCGGCGACTCCTTCGCCCCCTCCGACACCGGCTACGGGATCTCCTCCGACGCGACGGGGCTCGTCGCGCGTCAGCTCGCCGACGTCGTCGACCTCGGCGTCCAGCCTGCCGTGGTCGTGGGAGGCGGCAACATCTGGCGCGGCCGGCAGGCTCCCACCATCGAGCGCGCCCGCGCCGACTACATGGGCATGCTCGCGACCGTGATGAACGCGCTTGCGCTGCAGGACGCGCTCGAGAAGATCCACGTGACGACCCGCGTGCAGACGGCGATCCAGATGGCGCAGATCGCCGAGCCGTACGTGCCGCTCCGCGCGCAGCGGCACCTCGAGAAGGGGCGCGTGGTGATCTTCGCCGCCGGCCTCGGCGCGCCGTACTTCTCCACCGACACGGCCGCTGCCCAGCGCGCGCTCGAGATCGGTGCCGACGGCCTCCTGAAGGGCACGAAGGTCGACGGCATCTACACGGACGACCCGAACGTGAACGCGGACGCCGAGCGGTTCGAGACGCTCGAATACGTGGACGTCCTCCGCGAGGGATATCAGGTGATGGACGCGACGGCCGTCTCGCTCTGCATGGAGAACAAGCTGCCGATCATCGTGTTCGACCTCCGCGAGGAAGGGAACATCCGTCGCGCCGTGATGGGTGAGCCGATCGGGACGCTCGTGCACGGAGGGGCGCGATGACCGTCGCCTCCGCCCTCGTCGAGGCGACCGAGAGGATGAAGAAGGCGATCGGCCACCTGAAGGACGAGCTGTCCTCGATCCGCACGGGGCGCGCGAGTCCGGCCCTCCTCAACCGGATCACCGTGGACTACTACGGAACGACCGTGCCGTTGAACCAACTCGCGTCCTTCAGCGTGCCGGAGCCGCGCCAGCTCCTCGTCCAGCCGTTCGACAAGAACGCGATCTCCGCCATCGAGAAGGCGATCCAGTCGAGCGACCTGGGCATCACCCCTTCGAACGACGGCAACGTGATCCGGCTGAGCTTCCCGCCGCTCACCGAGGAGCGCCGGAAGGACCTCGTGAAGGTCGTGCACCAACGCGCCGAGGAGGGCCGGGTGGCCGTGCGGAACGTGCGCAGGCATCACAAAGATGAGCTCGAGAAGCTTGAGCGAGAGGGCGGCATCTCGGAAGATGACCTCGTGCGGGCAGAGAAGGAGCTCCAGAAGCTCACGGACCAGCACGTCGCCGAGATCGACGAGATGCAGCGCCACAAGGAGCAGGAGCTCTTGGAGGTCTAGTGGGGGAGGGCGACAAGACCGAGGGCGCGGACGACCTGTTCGAAGACCTGGACAAGTTCTTCGCCCCTATCAAGGACGTCGACTGGCCCGAGCCGGAGGCGGAGGAGGCTCAACCCGCCGAGGCCGAGGCTCAGGAGGAGCACGTCGCCGTGCACGGGGGCGAGCCCGAGGCCGAGAGCGACTGGGAGCCCGAGGCGCCGGACGCGGTCGAGTTCGACGCCGCCGAGGAGACCGACGCCACCGAGGCCTTCGCCGTCGACGAGCCCGAGGAGGCCGAGCCGGGGGAGGCGGTCTGGTACGACACCGAGTCGATGGACGCGGTCGAGGACGAGACCCCGATCGTGATCGAGGACGCCGCGCCGGCCGAGGTGCCGGGTCAGGAGGACCTGTTCGCCGGGTCCGAGGGCGAGGAAGACGTCATGGCGGCCGACGACGCCGAGGAGACCCTCGACGACGCGTGGGCGCGACCCGAGCAGCCGACCGAGGCGGACGTCGAGGCCGCCGCGGAGCACTTCGCGGAATCGATCAGGGAAGAAGAGGGCTCTGCGTTCGGAGAGGAAGCCGTCGAGGAGGGCGAACGCGGGGACCTGCTCGCCGACATGGGCGCCGAGGAGGTCGAGGAGGACATCCTGTCGGACCTCGACGAGACCGCCGGCCACACGGTGAAGGTGGGCGGCGAGGGGCTCGGCGGACCGAGCTGGCAGGAGCCGACCTCGATGGAGGTCGGCGCCGACCTCGACCGGCAGCCCGGGCGCGACGTCCCCGCCGCGTTCGTGACCGGCCTCGTGCTCGCCGCCGTGGCCTTCGGAAGCCTCCTGATCGACCGGGCGCTCTTCGCCGTCGTGGCCGCGGTGATCATCCTCGTCGCGCAGGGCGAGCTGTTCGGGGTGATGCACAAGCACCACAAGCAGCCGGCCACCGGCGTGGGGCTCGTGACCGGCGCGCTCATCCTGTGGGGCGCCTACGACCGCGGCGAGGGGGCCGTGCTCGCGATGTTCGCGCTCGGCACGATGGCCACGCTGCTCTGGTTCATGGCCGTGCCGGCGATCCACCGCAAGGACACGCTCGTGAACGTCGGGCTCACGGTGTTCAACGTCGTCTACATCCCGGTGCTCGGTTCGTTCCTGTTGCTCACGCTGTCGATCGGTCGCGACGGCGAGTCACTCGTCGCGACCGTGATCGCGCTCACGTTCGTCTTCGACACGGTCGCCTTCGCCGCCGGCGCGACGTTCGGGGGCTCCTCGATCCGGCGCCCGCTCGCGCCCGACACGAGCCCGAAGAAGTCCTGGGAGGGGCTGATCGCCGCCTCGTTCGTGACGATCCTCGCGTCCGTGGCGGTGGTGGGGACGTTCGTGGACCCCTTCACCGATCACGTGATGAACGAGTTCCTGCTGGGCGTCGTCATCAGCCTCGCGGCGACGTTCGGCGACCTCGCCGAGTCGCTCATCAAGCGGGACCTCGCGATCAAGGACATGGGGAGCATCCTCCCCGGCCACGGCGGCGTCCTCGACCGCGTCGACTCCCTGCTGTTCACCGCGCCGGCGGCGTTCTTCCTCTTCCGGGTGCTGTTCGCCTGAAGAGGTCGGGTTCGCGCCCGGCTCGGGTTACCCTGTCTCCATGAGATCGCTGGCGATCCTCGGATCCACGGGATCGATCGGGACACAGGCCCTGGATGTGGTCCGCCACCACCCCGAGCGCTTCAAGGTCGTCGGCCTGTCGGCCACGGGGGCGAACCAGGACCTGCTGGCCGGCCAGATCCGCGAGTTCCTGCCCCCGCTGGTCGCGATCGCGGACGAGAACTCCGCCGAGGACCTGAAGGCCAAGCTGAGCGGCATCCGAGGCGTCGACATCCTTGTGGGACCCGAGGCCGCCGAGACGGTCGCGAGCGACACCGACGCCGACATGGTGCTGAACGCGCTCGTGGGCGCGGCCGGGCTCGCGCCGACGCTCGCGGCGCTCACCAGCGGGAAGACCCTCGCGCTCGCGAACAAGGAGTCGCTCGTGGTGGGCGGCGAACTCGTCACCGACCTCATCAAGGGCGAGCCCGAGCGCCTGATCCCCGTGGATTCCGAGCACGCCGCGCTCGCGCAGGCGCTCCGCGGGGAGCGCCGCGACGACCTGAAGCGCGTCGTGCTCACCGGCAGCGGCGGACCGTTCCGGGGCTGGACCCGGTCGGAACTGCAGAAGGCCTCGGTGAAGGAGGCGCTCGCGCACCCCGTGTGGACGATGGGTCCGAAGATCACGATCGACTCCGCCACGCTCATGAACAAGGGCCTCGAGGTGATCGAGGCGAGGTACCTGTTCGATCTCGAGTTCTCGAACATCCACGTGGTGATCCACCCGCAGGGGCTCGTGCACGCGATCGCCGAGTTCCGCGACGGCTCGATGCGGGCGGAGATGGCGATGCCGGACATGAAGCTGCCGATCCAACTGGCGCTCGCGTGGCCGGAACGGCTCTCGACCGGCATCGTGTCCGTGCCTCTCACGGAGCGCTCGCTCACGTTCGAGCCGGTGGACCACGAGGCGTTCCCCGCGATCGACCTGTGCTATCGCGTGGGGGGCCTCGGGCTCACGTTCCCGGCGGCGATGAACGCCGCGAACGAGGTGGCGGTGATGGCCTTCCTCGAAGGGAAGATCGCGCTCACGAGGATCGTCGAGATCTGCCAGACGATCGTGGACGAGCACGAACCCGCGTCGGTGGTGTCGGTCGTGAACATCGGGCGCGCCGACGCCTGGGCACGAAAGCGCGCCGCGGAGATCATCGAGGAGCGCTGAACGCGAGGTGACGTTCGCGCTCGCCATCATCCTGTTCTACGCCGGCCTGTTGCTCGTCGTGATCCCCGTGCACGAGCTCGGCCACTTCCTCGTGGCGAGGCGGTTCGGCTTCAAGATCGAGGAGTACTTCGTCGGTTTCGGCCCCAAGATCTGGTCGACGCGGCGCGGGGAGATCGAGTACGGGATCAAGGCGCTGCCGGTGGGCGGCTACGTGAAGATCACCGGCATGGACCCGTTCAAGCGGGTCGCGCCCGAGGACCTCCCTCGCGCGTACGGATCGAAGCCCAGGTGGCAGCGGGCGCTCGTCATCCTCGCCGGACCGCTGTCGCACTTCGTGATCGCGTTCGTCCTGTTCGCCGCGTGGATCGGCATCGTGGGGAACCCCTACTCGCTGGGAACGCCCACGGTGACCGCGGTCGTGCGTACGCTCAACGGAGAGCCGTCGCCCGCCTTCGTCGCCGGCATGCAACCCGGCGACGAGATCGTCCGCGTCGGAACCATCGCCGATCCCACGAACGAGCAGATGGTGACGTACACCACCGATCACGTCGGGGAGCCGGTCGAGGTCGTGGTGCGCCGCGGCGCCGAGCGGATCCCCATCACCGTCACGCCGGTGCTCGCCGAAGGCGAGGGCGGTGACCAGATCGGCCGGCTCGGGATCTCGCTCGTCGAAACGCCCGATCCCGTCGGTCCCGTCGGCGCGGTCGTGAACGGGGGCCGGCTCGTCGGCACGTCGGTGGTGGACTCGTTCGTCAACATCGGACAGGTGTTCGGCCCGCACGGCGTGGGCACCGTGTTCCGCACGCTGTTCCTCGGCCAGGAGCGGACCTCCGAGTCCCCGCAGAGCGTCGTGGGGATCGGCCGCTCGGTGGGGCAGAGTGCGGAGCAGGGCGGGCTCGAGAACGTCCTGTTCCTGCTCGGGTTCGTCACGGTGTTCGTCGGCCTCTTGAACCTGCTGCCGCTGCCGCCGTTCGACGGCGGGCACCTCGCGGTCCTCCTCATCGAGAAGATCCGCGGACGCACGATCGACATGCGCAAGCTGATCCCGGTCTCCGCGGTCGTGATGGGATTCCTCATCCTGTTCGTGGGCGCGACGGTGCTCCTGGACCTCACGAACCCCATCCCGAACACGCCGTAACAAGCTCGCAACACATTCCGTGGTTCGCCACAAGTTCTCAACAACCCGTCGGCGGATGCCCAACACGCTGCGCGTACGATGAGCCCCGTGCCCGACCAGACCGTGCTCGTCGTCGACGACGAGGAAGCGATCGCCGACGCGGTGAAGAACCGCTTGGAGGCGGAGGGCTACCGCGTCGTGGTGGCCCTCGACGGCCCCGACGCGCTCCGGCGTCACGCCGAGCACCATCCCGACCTGGTGGTGCTCGACCTCATGCTCCCCGGCATGGACGGGCTCGAGGTATGCAAGGAGATGCAGAGGGAGCGCTGGACGCCGGTGCTGATGCTCACCGCGAAGACCGAGGAGGCCGACAAGGTCGCGGGCTTCGCGGTGGGGGCCGACGACTACCTCACGAAGCCGTTCAGCCTGCGCGAGCTCGCGGCGCGCGTGAAGGCGATCCTGCGTCGGATGGAGCGCATCCGTGCCTCCCAGGCCGACGGCCCGATCGCACGCGGGGCACTGTCGATCGACCCGAGCCGGCGGCGCGTGATCGTCGACGGTGCGGAGGTCGCCCTCACGCCGCTCGAGTTCGAGATCCTGCTCGCCCTCGCGCGCGACCCGGGCGTCGTGCTCGGTCGAGAGCAGCTGATGGATCGCGTGTGGGGGTATCGCGACTACGCGGGAGGCCGCGTGGTGGACTCGCACGTCGCGCGGATCCGGCGCAAGCTCGGCGAGGACGGCGTGGAGCCGAGGTTCATTCGAACGGTGCACGGCGTCGGGTACGCGTTCGAGGAGCCGGAGTGAGCGCGCCCCTGGGGGGACTTCCCACGATCCGGGCGAAGCTCGGGTCGACGATCGTGTTCGCGGTCACCGTGACGATCCTCCTGTCCTACGTGTTGATCGCGTTCCAGCTCCGCAGCACGCCGAGAGACTCCGAGGCCGTGGACACCCTCGCCGCCGCGCGGCGCGCGATCCAGGGCAAGCTCGACCCGATCCCCGACGGCATGATGGTGGTGCGGCGCGCGCCGGACGGCACCGTCACGATCCAGGGGGCCGACCTGAACGTGCTGCCGCCCACCTACACCGACGGGGTACCCCACTGGGGGGTGATCGGCGCGAACGCGTACGCGGTGGTCCCGACCTCCGACGGAGGGTCGGTGGCGGTGCTCGAGCCGTCGCCGTCGCGAGGATTCCTCGGCCGGATCTCCGCGACGCTCGGGTTCCTCCAGAGCCTCTGGTGGCAGCTCGCGCTCTCGGCGCTGGTGTCGGCGGCGATCGCGCTCGCGCTCTCGCGCCTGCTCGCCCGGGGGATGACGCAGCCGCTTCGCGACATGGCGAAGGCGGCTCGCAGGATGGAGACCGGGGACTACTCCCAACGCGTCTACACGCGCTCGCGCGACGAGGTCGGGCAGCTCGCCGACGCGTTCAACACGATGTCGGCCGAGCTGCAGCAGCTGGAGCAGCTCCGGCGGGATCTCGTCGCGAACGTCTCGCACGAGCTCAAGACCCCGATCACCGCGCTCCGCGCGCACCTCGAGAACCTGCTCGACGGCGTCGAGCGGCCCGACCCGGCGACCCTTCAGGTGATGCTCGCGCAGTCCGAGCGCCTCGGCCGCCTCGTCGAACAGCTGCTGGACCTCTCGCGGCTGGAGTCGGGAGACGTCCTGCTCGAGCGCGACGCCGTCGACCTCGCCCCGCTCGTGAGCCAGGTCGTGTCGGAGATCGACGTCGCGCGACCGGACCAGGGCGTGACGGTCGCGAGCGAGCTGCCACCCGACCTTCCGCCCGTGTACGCGGACCGCGAACGGATCCACCAGGTGCTGTTCAACCTGCTGGACAACGCCGTGAGGTTCACGCCGCCCGGTGGACGGGTACGGGTCACGGCGACGCGGGTGAACGGGAGCTGCGAGGTTCGGGTCGTGGACACCGGCGTGGGCGTGCCCGCCGAGCACCTGCCGCGCCTCTTCGAGCGCTTCTACCGGGCGAACCCGGCACGTTCTCGCGACGACGGGGGAACCGGGATCGGCCTCGCGATCGCGAGGTCGGTGGTGGAGGCCCACGGAGGTCACATCAGCGCCGAGAGCGAACAGGGGAAGGGAAGCACGTTCACGTTCGACCTGCCGGTCGCACCGGCAGCCGATCACAGGAGGAGCGCGTGAAGTCGAGCAACACGACGATCGAGGTGACGGCCCCCGAGCGATACGGATATCTGGACCTCACCGAGGACCTGCAACGCGCGGTGAAGGACTCCGGGGTGACGCAGGGGGCCGTGGTCGCGTTCTGCGCGCACACCACCTGCGCCCTCCTGTTGAACGAATGGGAGGACGGCGTCCTCGCCGACTTCCGCAGACACCTCACGGAGCTGGTGCCGCACGAGGGCGTGTACTACGCGCACGACGACTTCGAGATCCGCACGCAGAACATGCACGAGGATGAGCGCAAGAACGGTCACGCGCATGTGAAGGCGATGATGCTCTCCGCGAGCTCGCACGCGATCCCGGTCGCGGAAGGCGCGCCCGCGTTCGGCGTCTGGCAGCGGCTGATCTTCTTCGAGCTCGACGAGCCGAAGGCCCGCACGATCGCGTTCCACGTCTTCGGCGAGTAGCCGCCCGCCTACACTGGATCCGATGACCGAGCGCCGGAAGTCGCGCCAGATCCACGTCGGCTCGGTCGCGATCGGCGGGGACGCCCCCATCAGCATCCAGTCGATGACCACGACGAAGACCGCCGACGTGAACGCGACGCTGCAGCAGATCGCCTCCCTCGTCGCGGCGGGCGTCGACATCGTGCGCGTCGCCGTACCGCACTGGGAGGACGCGCGGGCGCTCGAGGCGATCGCGGCGAAGTCGACCGTGCCGGTGATCGCCGACATCCACTTCCAGTGGAAGTACGCGATCGCGGCGCTCGAGGCGGGCATCCAGGGGCTGCGCATCAACCCGGGCAACATCAAGTATCAGGACAAGGTCCGGCTGATCGCGCGCGAGGCTTCGGCGCGCGGCGTGCCGATCCGCATCGGCGTGAACGCCGGCTCGCTCGAGAAGGGCCTGCTCGCGAAGTACGGGGCGCCGACCCCGGCGGCGCTCGTGGAGTCCGCGTTGAACGAGGCGCGCATCCTCGAGGACGAGGACTTCTTCGACATCAAGATCTCGGTGAAGCACTCGAATCCGCTCACGATGATTCGCGCCTACCGGCAGCTCGCCGAGCAGTGCGACTACCCGCTGCACCTCGGCGTGACGGAAGCCGGCCCGATGCCGATGGGCGGGGTGAAGAGCTCGGTGGGGATCGGCGCGCTCCTCGCGGAGGGGATCGGCGACACCATCCGCGTGTCGCTCACCGACGACCCGGTCGAGGAGGTCAAGGTCGGCACCTGGATCCTTCGATCGCTCGGCCTGCGCACCCGGGGTCTCGACCTGGTGGCCTGCCCCTCGTGCGGCAGGGCGGAGGTGAACGTGCTCGAGCTCACGAGGAAGGTGAACGAGGCGCTCGAGCAGGCGAAGCTCGAGGCGCCGATCCGCATCGCCGTCATGGGGTGCGTCGTGAACGGGCCCGGCGAGGCCCGCGAGGCCGATCTCGGGATCGCGAGCGGCAACGGCTTCGGCCACCTCATCGTGCGCGGCGAGGTGAAGGGCAAGGTCCCCGAGCACGAGATCGTGGACGCGCTGATCGCCGAGGCTCG
Organism: Actinomycetota bacterium; assembly: GCA_036556805.1. Lineage (GTDB taxonomy): Bacteria > Actinomycetota > UBA4738 > UBA4738 > HRBIN12 > DATBIS01. Next base: position 11,668 of record DATBIS010000062.1, read on the forward strand.
GAAGCTCGCCGCCGAGAAGGCGTCCGAGCCCGCCGACGCGTGACCGGCGTTCAACCCGAACGCCCGGTCGTGCCGATACCCGCAGGATGAGGAGAACCGCGTTCGCCGTCGTCGTGGCCCTAATGGGCACGCTCGCGCCCACGGGCGACGTGGTCGCCGCCCCGGTGCCGGGCACGACCTGCGACGTCTTCCCGGCCGACAACGTCTGGAACATGGACGTCTCCGGCCTGCCGGTCCACCCGAAGACCAAGCGGTGGAAGAAGTCCGCGCACGCGAGCTCGACGCTCCTGCATCCGGACTTCGGTGGCGATCCGTACGGGTTCCCGTTCGAGGTGACGGACGCCTCGACCCCCACGACGTCGGTGAGCTTCACGTACGACGACGAGAGCGATCCCGGACCGTACCCGTTCACCGCGGGCACGCCGATCGAGCAGGGCTCCGATCGCCACGCGCTGATGATCGACGCGGATGCGTGCGTCCTCTACGAGCTGTTCAACGCACGGTGGAACGGCGGGGATCCCACCGCCGGCAGCGGCGCGATCTTCGACCTCGGCTCGAACGCTCTGCGCCCCAAGACCTGGACCTCGGCCGACGCCGCCGGCCGGCCGATCTTCCCGGGGCTCGTGCGCTACGACGAGGTGCAGGCGGGATCGATCGATCACGCGATCCGGTTCACCGTGAGCTGCACGCGCAACCGATTCATCTGGCCCGCGCGCCACCAGGCCGGCGTGAACGACAAGGACTGCCCCCCGATGGGCGCGCGTTTCCGCCTGAAGAACAGCTTCAAGTTCGCCGGTTTCAGCGCGGACGCGAGGGTGGTCCTCAAGGCCCTGCAGCGCTACGGGATGATCGTCGCGGACAACGGCAGCAACTGGTACTTCCAGGGCACGATGGACGACGGCTGGACCGATGATCTGCTCGACGAGCTGAAGTCCATCCCGGCGTCGGCGTTCCAGGCGGTCGACGAGTCCGCGTGCAAGGTGGACCCGGACAGCGCGCAGTTTCAGTACGGGCCCGGCTGCCCCGCGCCCTAGCCGACGAGCGCCAGGAAGTTCTCCACGATCGTCGGGCCCTCCGGCGTCAGGATGGATTCGGGATGGAACTGCACGCCGAAGCGAGGCAGCTCGCGATGCTGCGTGGCCATCACGAGCCCGTCCTCGGTCCAGGCGGTGAGCTCCAGGTCGCCGGGAAGCTCGTCGCGCAGGACCACGAGCGAGTGGTACCGGCCGGCCTCGAACGGGCTCGGGACCCCCGCGAGGATCCCCTTCGCGTCGTGGTACACGAGCGACGCCTTGCCGTGCACGGGCTCGGGGCCCCGGTCGACGCGACCTCCGAGCGCGAGCCCCAGCGCCTGGTGGCCGAGGCACACGCCGAGCACCGGCGTCTCGGGCGGCAACACGTCGAGCAACCCGACGAAGCAGCCGGCGTCGGCGGGGTGACCGGGCCCGGGGGAGAGCAGGACGGCCTCGGGCCTTCGCGCCGCGAGTGCCCCGGCGGGCTCGGCGTCGCTTCGCACGACCTCGGTCTTCCGCCCGAGGCTCTCGACGAGCTGCACGAGGTTGTAGACGAACGAGTCGTAGTGGTCGACCACGAGGATCATCGTGGGGTCTCCTCCGCGCGTCGTTCGAGCGTACCGGCGCCGGCGACGGCGGGAAGCAGCGCGAGCGCCTTCGCCTCGGTCTCCTCGAGCTCGGCCTGTGGATCGGAGTCCGCGACGATCCCGGCGCCCGTCTGCACGGAGGCTCGGCCGCCCGCCACGACGGCCGTGCGGATCGTGATGCAGAAGTCGAGATCGCCGGCGAACGTGAGGTACCCGACCGCGCCCGCGTAGGGACCGCGCGCCGTCGGCTCGTGCTCGGCGATGAGCTCCATCGCGCGCCGCTTCGGCGCCCCCGTCACCGTCCCGGCCGGAAACGTCACCGCGAGCGCGTCGAGCGGCTCCATGTCGAACCGGAGGTCGCCTTCCACGGTCGAGACGATGTGCATCACCTTCGAGAACCGCTCGACCACCATGAGCTCGGTGGGGCGCACCGACCCCGGCGCGCACACGCGTCCGAGGTCGTTGCGCGCGAGGTCGACGAGCATCGCGTGTTCGGCCTGCTCCTTGGGATCCGCGAGGAGCTCGTGCTCGAGCAGCCGGTCCCGGACCTCGGTGGCGCCACGGGGGCGGGTTCCCGCGATCGGTCGTGCCGAGACTCGCCGACCCTCCACGCGCACGAGCGGCTCGGGCGAGGACCCCGCGAGCTCCATCCCGAGCATCCGCACGAAGAACATGTAGGGCGCGGGGTTCGTCACGCGGAGGCGCCGGTAGATCGGGAAGCCTCCGTCGGGGGCCGGGAACGTCACGCACCGCGAGGGCACGCCCTGGAAGATGTCACCGGCAAGGATGTGCTCGCGAAACGCGGCGACGATCTCGCGGTAGCGTTCGTCGGCCATGTTGGGCTCGCCGTCGGCGAGGGCCGCCCCGGGTTCGCCGGCGGCGACCGCGGGCGCGAGCGCGACGTGCGGCGCAGCCTCGATCTTCGCGGCGAGCTCCTCGAGGGCCTCAACCCCCTCGTCGTAGGCGCCCGCCGACACGTGCGCGACGAGCACGAGCCGTTGCCGCCAATGGTCGAAAACGACGGCGCGGTCGATCACGAGGAGTCCGATCGGCGGGCAGGGCGCGTCCGCGGGCGCCGGGGCGGGGTGTCCGTCGAGCAGATCGGCGGCCTCGTACGCGAGGTAGCCCATGAGTCCGCCGGTGAGCGGCGGGAGCCCTTCGGCGCGCGGGGCGCGGAGCCGTCGCGCCATCACCTTCACGGACTCCCGCGGGGTGAGGCGTTGGGAGGGCTCGCCGATCGGGAGCCGTTCCCGGGCGAGATCCTGCACGCGCAGCCCGTCGCGCTCGACCACGACGACGGCCGCCGGGTCGCCGGCCACGAACGAGTACCGCCCCCAACGCTCGGATCGCTCGACCGACTCGAACAGCACGCCGGGACCGTCCCCGGCGAGCGCGGGGAAAAGCCCCACGGGCGTCGAGACGTCGGCGAGGAGTTCGGCCCAGACGGGGACGATCGGCCAGTCGGCCGCGAACGCGTCGAAGGTCGCCCGGTCGGGGCGAACGTCGAGCGGTTGCGTCATGGCGTGCTCCCTCGGAGAAGGAAAGAGCCCCAGACCGCCGGCCCGGGGCTCCTCGCGTGCGATGTCGGTGCTCAGTCGCGCGGCGGCTCCGGGCTCGACGAGCCCGTGCGCCAGATCCAGACGTTCGCGCGGCCGATCACGGCCCCGATTCTCGCCGCCCCCGTCCGCGCGCGTCAATGCGAGGGCACCTGGCGCCGTGGGTTGCGTGCTAGGGTTGCGGACTCGGACAACGAGCCCGTCTCGAGGAGGAACGCCGATGCTTCGGAAGGCCGTCCGGCTCGCCCCCGCGTTCGCGCTCCTCGCGAGCGGCGTTCTGTTCGCTCCGAGCTCGCTCGCACACGGCGGGGCGGATCGATCCGTTCGTCCCCTCCGCTCGAACCTCTCGCCCGCCGCCCTCGCGAAGCAGCACGACCTCGCGACGCACGCCGGCGCGAACCGGGTCCCGGTGACGCGCCTGGGCCTCACGGGGCCGACCGTCCTCAACTCGTTCGACGGGGTCGCGAACCTCGACCCGTTCGCCTCGCCCTCGGACGCGACCGGCGCCGCCGGCCCGGACTTCTTCGTCGCGGGCGTGAACGTGCACGTGCAGGTGTTCGACCGCGCAGCCGTCTCGCAGCTTGGGCCTCTGCGGCTGAACACGCTGTTCAACGACCTTCCGAACCTCGACGAGACCGACCCGAAGATCGTCTACGACCCGTACGACGACCGCTTCGTGATGGTCTTCCTGTTGTTCGAACCCGACTTCTCCGAGAGCAACATCGTGGTGGTCGTGATCCCGGGGCCGACCGCGAAGAACAAGAACACGTGGTGCCACTGGGTCTATCCCGGGGACCAGATCGCGAACGATGGGTCGCAGTTCGCCGACTACCCGGGCCTCGGCTTCACCGCGGACCGCGTCACCGTCACCACGAACAACTTCCCGACGACCGGCCCCGGCTTCGACTACGTGCAGATCCTGTCGTTCAAGAAGTCCCAGCTGTACGAGCAGGACTGCAACCCGACGCCGAGCCCGAAGGTGATCGGTGGCAACAAGACCGAGGACCCGGACGGCTCTCAGGCGTTCACGATCCAGCCCGCCGAGACCGTGGGCGGCGCCAACCCGAAGGTCCAGTTCATGGCCTCCTTCGACTTCAACGGATCGAGGAAGGAGGACGTGGTCCTCTGGCGACTGAAGTTCGTGAAGGGGAAGGCGAAGCTCGCGAACACGTCGATGCCGGTGGGGCAGGTGGGGATCCCGCCGCTCGGCAACCAGTGCGGGACCACGAACGACGACACGCGATGGGACACGGGCGACACGCGCCTCACGAACGCGTACTACGACGTGGCCCGCGGGTCGCTGTACACCGCGCACGCGGTCGCCCACCAGTTCGGGGTCGGCGACACGGAGTCCGCGGTGCGCTGGTACGAGCTGAAGCCGAAGGCCACGATCGACAACTCGATCGTGAAGCGGAAGGCCTTCGTGGGCGCGGAGGACGTCGACGTGGGATGGCCGTCCGTCGCCACCGACGCGAACGGGGTGCTGTTCGTGAACTACTCCCAGGCGAGCGAGGTGCTCGACGAGTGCCTGTCGATCTACGCGGCCACGGTGCAGCCGGGTGCCACCGCCGAGGCTCCCACGCAGGTCTTCGCCGGCATCGACACGTACGACGCGTTCCCCGGCTTCGAGCGATGGGGCGACTACAGCGCGATCAACCGCGACCCCGGCGACGTGACGGGTACCACGATGGCGATCTTCAACGCGTACGACCTCACGAACGCGCTCTGGCAGCAGCGGGTGGCGCTGGTCCAGAACTGACCTGCGGCGCCTGCGGGCCCGGCTATCCTGTGGGCCGCATGCGGCTCTCGGTCTTGTTCGCGCGCACCCTCCGCGAGGATCCCGCCGACGCGGACGCGCCCTCGCACCGGCTGTTGCTGCGGGGTGCATTCATCCGCAGGCTCATGGCCGGCGTCTACACGACCATGCCCCTCGGCCTGCGCGTCGTGCGCAAGATCGAGCGCATCGTGCGCGAGGAGATGGACGCCGCCGGCGCGCAGGAGCTTCGGATGCCGATCGCCATCCCCGCCGAGCCGTGGAAGCAGACCGGGCGCTGGGGGGCCTACGGGGACGAGCTCTTCCGCCTGCGCGACCGGCACGGCCGCGACCTGCTGCTCGGACCCACCCAGGAGGAGGTCGTCACCCCCCTCGTCGCGAACGAGTTCCCGTCGTATCGCGACCTGCCGGTGAACCTCTACCAGGTCGAGTGGAAGTATCGCGACGAGCTCCGGCCGCGATACGGCCTGCTGCGCGGCCGGGAGTTCCTCATGAAGGACGCGTACTCCTTCGACCGAGACGAGGACGGCCTCCGCCGGTCCTACGACGTGATGTACCGCGCGTACGAGCGCGTGTTCGACCGCTGCCGGCTGGACTACGTCGTCGTGGAGGCCGACCCGGGGACGATCGGCGGGAGCATCAACCACGAGTTCATGGCGATCGCCGACGTGGGCGAGGACGTCTTCGTGCGCTGCGTGAACGGCGACTACCTCGCCGACACCGAGGCCGCGACCCCGCGGCCGCCGGACGCGCTCGAGGAGCCCGACCTCGAGCCGCTTGCCGAGGTGGCCACCCCCGGCGCCGCGACGATCGACGCCGTCGCGCGGCAGCTCGCGATCGATCCGTCGCGGACGTTGAAGTGCATGCTGTTCGAGGTCGCCGGCGACGCGGTCGCGGTGCTCGTGCCCGGCGACCGCGAGGTGAACGAGCGGAAGCTCGGCCGGCTCTACTTCCCCGAGGTCGTTCGTCGCTTCGAGGACGAGGACTTCGCCGCGCGCGGGTTCGTGAAGGGCTTCGTGGGACCCCAGGGGCTCGGCGACGACGTGACGATCCTCGCCGATCCCATCGTGCGTGGAGGGGCAAACTGGGTGACGGGGGCGAACGCGGTCGACGTGCACGTGCGCGGCGCGAACGCCGGGCGGGACTTCCGCGTCGACCGATACGAGGACCTCGTGGAGATTCGCGAGGGCGACGCGTGCCCGAAGGACGGCGGCGAGCTGCGGCTCGAGCGGTCCATCGTGGTGGGCCACATCTTCCAGCTCGGCACGAGCTACTCAGAGCCGCTCCAGGCTCGGTTCGCCGACGAGGACGGAACCGAGCGCGCGTACCAGATGGGCTGCTACGGCATCGGCATCACCCGGATCATGGCCGCGGCGGCGGAGCAGTGCCACGACGACGCCGGCCTCATGTGGCCGAGGGTGATGGCCCCGTACGAGGTGGTCGTGATCCTCGCGAACCACGACGACGCCGACGTGGTGCGCGAGGCCGAGCGGATCTACGCGGAGCTCGCCGAGCGGGGAATCGAGGTCGTGCTCGACGATCGCGAGGACCGCGCCGGGGTGAAGTTCGCCGACGCCGACCTCGTCGGGTACCCCGTGCAGGTGGTCGTGGGGAGGAAGGGTCTCGCGGCGGGGAACGCCGACCTCAAGCTCCGGGCCACGAACGATCGGTCGAGCGCGCCCATCGGGAGCGCGGCCGACGCGGCCGTCGACCTCCTCGCGCGGACGCCGTAGGCTGGTGCCGTGGCCGGGGTGCCGTCTCGACTTCGCGAGTTCGTGAAGCTCCACCGACAGGTGGAGGCCATCGTGCAGCACGTGGGGCTGGCGACCTGGGACCTGTTCGCGATCGACGTCGCGGGCAACTGGACACGAGAGGAGTTCTCCTCGAAGGAGGACGCCGAGGCCGCCTGCGCCTGGCTCGGGATCCGCGCGCACGACGGCTGGGACGAACCGCGCCTGGTGCGCAGGCTGAACGGGCGCGACCATTGGTCCACGCCCGACGGGCAGCGAAGGGCGCTCTGAGCCGTTGCGCTCGGCCGCACTCGCGGCCGCCCTGGCTATACTGAACATTCGGGAACTGGAAGCACCGCCGGAGGTGGGCTCGCGCCCACTTTCTTTATGAGGGGGTCGGACCTGCGGTGGACGCGGAGGAGCTGGTGAGGCCCGTGGTCGAAGCCGCAGGACTGGAGCTCGTCGAGGTGGCCTTCCGGCGCGAGGCCGGCCGGAAGGTGCTGCGCGTGACGGTGGATCGGCCGGGTGGGGTCGACCTCGACACGATCTCGGCGACCTCCGAGAAGGTCTCTCGCCGATTGGATCTCGAGGGGTTCGCCCCGGGGCCGTACGCCCTCGAGCTGTCCTCGCCGGGGCTCGAGCGGACGCTGCGGGACCCGGGGGACTTTCGGCGGCGCGTCGGAGACCGCGTGAAGGTGAAGACGACGCTGCCCGTGGAGGGGTCGAACGTGCACGAGGGCGAGCTGGTCTCGGCCGACGGCGAGGCGATCGTGATCGCGGCCGCCGGGGGAGAGCTGCGCGTCCCGTACGACGACATTGCGTCCGCGAGGACGGTCGTGGACTGGGACGCAGAGTTGAAGAGGAGCAGGACATGAATCCCGAGGTCATCGGCGCGCTCCGGGAGCTGGAGCGGGAAAAGGGCATCGCGTTCGAGACGATCCTCCAGGGTCTGGAGGAGGCGATGGCTTCCGCCTACAAGACGTGGTGGAAGCAGGAGAACCCCAACGCCGACGACGACTTCGTGGGCGTCCGCGCCGAGATCGATCCCGACTCCGGCGATCTCCGCGTGTGGCTGCAGGAGCTCACCGAGGAGGAGGGCGAGGAGGGCGAGCTCCACATGGAGGTGGTCTCGGAGAAGGAGGTCGAGGTCACCGACGACTTCAAGGGCCGCATTGGAGCGCAGACGGCGAAGCAGGTGATCTTCCAGAAGCTGCGAGATGCCGAGCGCGAGATGACGTACGAGGAGTTCGCGGGCCGCGAGGGCGACGTCGTCACCGGGATCGTGCAGCAGCAGGAGCGGCGCTACACGCTGCTCGACCTCGGCAAGGTCGAGGCGCTCTTGCCGCAGGCCGAGCAGGTCCCCTCCGAGCCCTACCGCCACGGCGAGCGGCTGAAGGCGTACATCACCGAGGTGAGGAAGGGCACGAAGGGCCCGCAGATCGTCGTGTCGCGATCGCATCCCGGGCTGCTGAAGGCGCTGTTTGCGCTGGAGGTGCCCGAGATCGCGGAAGGCATCGTCGAGATCAAGGCCGTCGCGCGCGAGCCGGGGCATCGGTCGAAGATCGCCGTGTCGTCGAACGAGCCGGCGGTCGACCCGGTAGGCGCCTGCGTGGGGCCGAAGGGTTCCCGCGTGCGCAACGTCGTCACCGAATTGCGCGGGGAGAAGATCGACGTCGTCCCCTGGTCGGACATCTCCGGGACCTTCGTCGCGAACGCGCTGCAGCCGGCGAAGGTCAAGGAGGTCAAGATCGACCAGGACACGCAGACGGCGCTCGTGGTCGTGCCCGACTACCAGCTCTCGCTCGCGATCGGCAAGGAGGGCCAGAACGCTCGCCTCGCCGCGAGGCTCACCGGCTGGCGCATCGACATCAAGTCGGAGACGCAGGTGGGCGAGGAGTCGCGCGTGAGCCCGCCGGCCGCGAAGCCCCAGGCGAGCCCGGCTCCCGAGTCCGAGCAGGTGCCGGCCGAGCCCGAGCCGGCGCCCGTCGAGCCCGAGCCGGCGGAGCCGGCGCCGGGCGAGGGCCCGACCGCGGAGTCGGAGAGTGCGGCGTCCGAACCGGCGACGGTGGAGGCAGCGGTCGAGGAGTCCGCGGGGCAGTGAGCCCCGGCGCCGCGCGCGAGCCCGAGCGGACGTGCGTGGCCTGCCGCGGGAAGGCACCGAAGCGATCGCTGCTGCGGATCGCACGTGATCCCGCCGGTGCGGTCGGTCTCGATCGCGCCGGGGGGGCCCCCGGCCGCGGGGCCTACGTCCACCGCGACGAGGCGTGTGTGGGCGCGGCGCTGGAGCGCGGAAGGATCGGCCGGGCCCTGCGAACGAGGCTTGGACCGGAGGAACTCGCTACGCTAGCGGCCGGCATCGAGGAGGAGCTGACGCAAACGTGAGAGTGCACGAGCTCGCGAAGGAGCTCGGCGTGACGAGCAAGGAGCTGCTCGCCTCGCTGGAGCAGATGGGCGTGACCGGACGGTCCGCCTCGTCGAGCGTGCCCGAAGACCTCGTGCCGCGGCTCCGCGCGAGCGGGGGCAAGGCGACGACCGCGGCGCCGAAGCGCCGCGAGGTGCTGGAACCGCCCCCCGTCCCGCGCAAGCCGAGGAAGGCGAAGGCCGTTCCGCCCACGGCCGCGACTCCCGAGCCGGCTGCCGCCGAGCCCGCGGCGACCCCCAACGGGCAGCCCGCCGCCGCGCCGGTCGTCGCCGAGGCGCCGCAGGCACCCGTGGCCCCGCCGGAGCCGGTGAAGTCTGGGCTCCCGGCCCTGCAGCTCGTGCGCGGGTCGACGCCACAGACGATCGCCGAGAAGGTGGGTCGGTCGCCCGCCGACGTCGTGAAGGCGCTCTTCCTCGCCGGCGAGATGGTCACGGCCACGACGTCGCTGTCGGACGAGGCGATCTCGTTGGTCGCGGACGACCTCGGGTACCGGGCGGAGATCGTCGGCATCGATGCCGAGGAGGTCGCCGAGGAGGAAGAGGAGAGCGCTCCGGCCGACCTCGTCCCGCGGCCCCCGGTGGTCACCGTGATGGGTCACGTCGACCACGGGAAGACGAAGCTGCTGGACGCGATCCGCAGCACGAACGTCGTGGCCGGCGAGTTCGGCGGCATCACGCAGCACATCGGCGCCTACCAGGCGCACGTCAACGGCCGGGACATCACGTTCATCGACACGCCCGGCCACGAGGCCTTCACGGCCATGCGCGCCCGCGGGGCGAAGGTCACCGACATCGTCGTGCTCGTCGTGGCCGCCGACGACGGCGTGATGCCGCAGACGGTCGAGGCACTCGACCACGCGAAGGCGGCCGGCGTGCCGATCGTGGTCGCGGTGAACAAGATCGACAAGGAGGAAGCCGACCCACAGCGCGTGCGAACGCAGATGGTCGAGCTCGGGATCGTTCCGGCGGAGTGGGGCGGCACGTTCGAGTTCGTCGACGTGTCGGCGAGGGCCGGGCAGAACCTCGAGGGGCTGCTCGAGACCATCCTGCTGGTGGCCGACCTCGAGGAGCTCAAGGGCGATCCCACGGGTCGCTCGCGCGGCACCGTGATCGAGGCCCACCTCGACAAGGGGAGGGGGCCCGTCGCCACCGTGCTCGTGCAGAAGGGCATGCTCGACGTCGGCGACGCGCTCGTGTGCGGCACCGCGTACGCGAAGGTGCGCGCGATGCTCGACGAGGACGGCGTCGCGGTCGATTCGGCCGGCCCCGCGAAGCCGGTGCAGGTGCTCGGCTGGAGCCACGTCCCTTCCTCCGGCGACGACTTCCGCGAGGTGGAGGACGAGCGCGAGGCTCGGCACATCGCGGCCGAGCGCGAGGCGCGGACGCGCGCGGCGGAGCTCGTCACGACGCGCCCGCCCACGCTCACCGACCTCATGCGGCAGGCGGAGCGCTCGGAGATCCCCGAGCTGAACCTCGTGGTGAAGGCCGATGTCCAGGGGTCGCTCGGCGCGCTCACCGACGCCTTCCTGAAGCTGCCGCAGGACGAGGTGCGTGTGAACATCGTGCGTTCGGCCGCCGGCGGCATCACCGAGGACGACGTGTCGCTCGCGCTCGTGTCGGACGCGATCGTCGTGGGGTTCAACGTCCGCCCCGACAAGCAGGCGCGCGCGCTCGCCGAGAAGGAGGGCGTCGACATCCGGCTGTACCGGGTGATCTACGACGCGATCGACGACCTCAAGTCCGCGCTCTCGGGCATGCTGAAGCCGGAGCAGCGGGAGGTCGAGCTCGGTCGGGCGGAGGTGCGCGCCCTGTTCCGCGTGCCGAGGCTCGGCGTGGTCGCGGGGTGCTACATCACCGACGGCAAGATCGAGCGCGACGCGCGCGCTCGCCTGGTGCGCGACGGCATCGTGGTGTACGAGGGCAGGATCGGATCGCTCCGTCGATTCAAGGACGACGTGCGCGAGGTCGCATCCGGCTACGAGTGCGGCATCTCGATCGAGGGCTACCAGGACGTCAAGGAGGGCGACCTCATCGAGGCGTTCGAGGTGCACGAGGTCGCTCGAACGATCTGATGCTCGTCGCCCTGGTGCGACTCGACCTGCGCATCCCCGGGAGCCGCTCCCTCAAACAGAAGCGGCACGTCGTGAAGTCGCTCACGAGCGGGATCCGCTCGACGTTCAACGTGAGCGTGGCGGAGGTCGACCACCAGGACCTCTGGCAGCGCGCGGCTCTCGCGGTCGCGGCCGTCGGCGGGCAGGAGTACCACCTTCGCAAGGTCGTGCTCGAGGTCGAGCGGTTCGTCGAGCGTTGGGCCGAGGTGGAGCTGATCGCGACCGAGCTCTCGGTGCACGGCCCCGAGGATTGATCCTTCGAATCGCCGGCGGCCGCCGGTAGGCTGGGGTCATGTCGAACGGTCCGCGAGTCGAGCGCGTGAGCGAGGAGGTCCGCGAGGTCCTCGCCGAGGAGATCCCGAGGCTGAAGGACCCTCGGATCGGCTTCGTGACGATCACCGGCGTGAAGCTCACCCCCGACCTGCGCCGCGCGTGGGCGTTCTACACGGCGATGGGCGAGGACAAGGAACGCGCGGCGACCCGCGCCGGGCTTCGCTCGGCCACGCCGCACCTGCGCGCGGCGATCGGCAAACAGGTTCGCCTGAAGTTCCTGCCCGAGCTCGAGTTCGAGGAGGACGACTCGCTCGAGCGGGGCGCTCGGATCGACCGGCTCATCGACGAGCTGCACGCGGCGGACCGCCATGAGTGAGCTGCCGCGGGCCGCCGAGGTGTTGCGCGACGCCGACGACGTCGCGATCGCCTGCCACGTGAACCCGGACGCGGACGCGCTGGGGTCGATGCTCGGGCTCGCGGCGTTCCTCCGTGCGCGCGGCACGCACGTGGTCACGTCGTACCCGAACACCCCGCTCGAGCCGCCGCGCTGGGCGGCGTTGCTGCCGGGGTCCGACCGGCTCGTGGAGGTGAAGGACTTCCCGCAGGCACCGGCCGTCATGGTGACGTGCGACTGTGCGGCAGAGGACCGGCTCGGGCCGCTGGTGCCCGCCTCCCGGCGAGCGGCGGAGCTGATCTGGATCGACCACCACCGTTCGAACGAGGGCCTGGGAACGATCCCGCTCGTGGACCCGGACGCGTCCTCGACGTGCGAGGTCGTGTGGCGTCTGCTCCGCGAGATCGGCGGCGCGGTGCCGAACGAGACCGCCCTGTGCCTCTATGCGGGGCTCGTGACCGACACGGGCCGCTTCCAGTACGAGGCGACGACACCCGACACGCTGCGCCTCGCCGCGGAGCTCCGGGAGTTCGACTTCGATCACACGCGGCTCGTGCAGGCGCTCTACGAGGACCACCGGCGCGAGTACCTGGGGCTCGTCGCACGCGCGCTCGGGCGGCTTCGCCACGAGCACGACGCGGACCTCGTGTGGACGTACGTGACGCAGTCGGACCTCCGCGACGCGGGGATCGGTCCCGCCGAGACCGACGACCTCATCGACCTGATCCGCACCGATCGCGATGCCGACGTGGCCGCCCTCGTGAAGCAGCAGCGGGACGGGCGGTTCAAGGTGAGCGTGCGATCGCGAGGGGGTCACGACCTCTCCGCGATCGCGGCCTCGTTCGGAGGTGGAGGGCATCGCCTCGCGGCCGGCTACACCTCCGAGCACGGCCCCGCGGGCACGATCGAGCGGCTCGTCGCGGCCCTGCGCGGGGAGCCGCTCGCGCCGTGAGCGGAGGCCCGGAGGGCCTGCTGCTCGTCGACAAGCCGCGCGACGTGACGTCGCACGACGTGGTGGACATGGTGCGCCGGGCGCTCGGGATCCGGAAGGTGGGTCACGCGGGGACGCTGGACCCGATGGCGACCGGGCTCCTCATCCTCGGCGTGGGGCGTGCGACGCGGCTCCTTCGGTTCCTCGCCGACCTGCCGAAGACCTATCGGGGGCGGGCGCTCCTCGGCGTGGAGACCACGACGCTCGACGCCGACGGGGACGTCGCGCGCGAGTCACCGGTACGCGCGTCCGAGACCGAGGTGCGCGAGGCGATGCGCGCGCTCGTCGGCGAGACGCTCCAGGCGCCGCCGGCATTCAGCGCGGTGAAGGTCGGCGGCCGCAAGCTCTACGAGGCGGCGAGAAGGGGCGAGACCCTCGAGGCGGCGCCCCGCCGGATCAGGGTCGATCGCTTCGAGCTCCTCGGGTTCGACGGTCGGAACGCGGACTTCGAGGTCACGTGTTCGTCGGGCACGTACGTGCGCGTGCTCGCGTCCGACGTGGGAGGCGCGCTCGGCTGCGGGGCGCATCTCACCGCGCTCCGCAGGACGCGCGTCGGGCCGTTCGACGTCGCCGACGCCGTCCCGCCCGAGGCGCCGGGCGAGCCCTCGCCGATCGAGCACGCGGTCGCGCACCTCCCGAGCGTGGCCCTTTCGGACGAGGAGTCGTCGGCCGCCCGGCACGGCCGCGTGCTCGGTCCGGCCGGCATCGCCGGTCCCTACGCCGTGTTCGACCCGACGGGGCGCCTCGTCGGTGTCTACGAGGACGAACGAGCCGCCGGCGTCCCGCGGGTTATCCTCGCCGGGTGAACGACGCGAGCGAGGGGCCGCCGCGGCATAAGGCGAACCCCACCTGGCGTGTGATCCAGATCGTCATCTCCCTCGTGATCGTCGTGGGGATCTTCGTCTTCGCGATCCCGAAGTTCGCCGACTACGGGCAGGTGTGGACCGCCGTCACGCAGATGACCCCGCTGGAGATCGGGTCGCTCGTGCTCGTCACGATCCTCAACATCGTGACCTACTGGCCGCAGCAGACGGCGGCGATGCCCGGACTCACGATCGCGCAAGCGGCCGTGAACAACCAGTCGTCGACGTCGATCGCGAACACGCTGCCCGGCGGCGGCGCGATCGCGGTGGGCGTGAGCTACGCGATGTATCGCTCGTGGGGGTTCACGAACACGGCGATCGGGCTCTCGGTGCTCGTGACCGGCATCTGGAACATCTTCATGAAGCTCGGGTTGCCGATCGTCGCGATCGCGATCCTCGCGGCGGCCGGCCAGTCGAGCGCCGGGCTGCTCGTCGCGGCGCTGATCGGGCTCGCGGTCCTCGGCGCAGCGATCGTGCTGTTCGCCCTGATGCTGTGGAAGAAGGAGCTCGCGCGTCGCATCGGCGACGCGCTCGGGCGCCCCGTCTCGTTCATGCGCAGGCTTCTGCGGAAGCCACCCGTCACCGGATGGGGCGAGGCGGCCGTGCGCTTCCGGCGCGAGACGATCGACCTCGTCGCAAGACAGTGGGTGAAGCTCACGCTCTCGACGGTGGTGAGCCACCTGTGCCTGTTCCTGGTCCTGTTGTTGGCCCTGCGTCACGTCGGGGTCTCCGAGGCGGAGATCAGCACGCCGCAGGTCCTCGCCGTCTTCGCGTTCGGTCGCCTCATCACCGCCCTGCCGATCACCCCGGGCGGTGTCGGCCTCGTGGAGCTCGGCTACATCGGCGGGCTCGTGCTCGCGGGCCGAGACCACGCGGACGTCGGTCCCGAGATCTTCCGGGCCCAGGTCGCCGCCGCCGTGCTCGTCTTTCGCTCGTTGACGTACCTGTTCCAGATCCCGCTGGGCGGCGTGACGTACCTGATCTGGCGGGCGAAGAAGGACTGGATGAAGCCGGTGCCGGCGGAGCCGGAACCGGCCGCCGAGGGTTAGGGGTCGGAGGTCGTCTCGGCCTCGGCTCGATCGCGCAGCAACTGCTGCAGCTCCGACACCAGGCCCGCCGAGCCGATCGCGATGCCCGAGCCGAGCAGCACGCCCGCCACGACGTCCGAGAACCAGTGCGCGGACAGATAGACGCGCGAGAAGGCCATCACGAACGCGAACGCGGCCGCGATCAGCTCCCACTTCCGCCGGCGGGCGCCGGGAGGGAAGAACGCGAGCACGAGCGCGACCGCGGTCGCGGCTCCGGCCACCGCGTGTCCGGACGGGAAGGAGGACCCGACGATCTTCACGAGTGGGTCCGGCGGCCGCCCGCGATGCATGAACGACTTCATGACGTTCAGCAGGACCTCCGAGGCCAGCCACGTGAGCAGGAACGCGCTGAGCCGATGCAGGCGGCGCCGCACGAGCAGCACGATCGCCGCGACCGCGCGGAGCGGGATCGTCACGATGCCGCTGCCGACGATGTTCAGGAAGCGCATGAGCCAGGTCGTCGGCGTGTTCCGGATGTCGTCCATCCAGGCGTGCATGCTCGCGTCGAAGCGGCCGACGAACGCGACCGTCGTCTCGGGCGCCGCCTCCGGGGGTTGCCGCCCCACCACGACGAACGAGAGGACGCACGCCACGAGCAGCGCGATCGAGTAGAGCAGCGCCCGCCGATGGTCGGTGAGCAGCGAGTGGTGGTCGGGCCTCAGCTCGCGCACGGCTTCGCGAAGGCTCCGCAGAGGGAAAGGCCGAAGTCGAGCTCCACCTCGCGCACGATGAGGCGACGAGAGAGGAACGAGAGGGCCTCTTGCGCCTCGACGGTGAGGCTGGGGGAGGCCTCTCCGCCGAAGCGGTAGCGGTAGGTCACACAGCCGCCCTCGAACACGGCGAACCGCGTCGCCGTGAACGACGGAGGGAGTCCCGGGACGAGGAAGACGTCCATGTTCACCTCGTCGGGGCCCGGCGGCGTGGCGACGCCCTGCGACGGGTCACACGAGCGGGTGAGGTCGACCTCCACCGCGTGGATGCCCGCGCGGTCCGAGTCCAGCCAGAAGCGCGTGAGGCCGCTCTGTACCAGCGACCCTCCGAAGGTCCACCCGGCCGGCAACTCGGCGACGCACGGGACCTGCGTGGCCGACGGTACGGACTGCGCCATGAGGATGAAGAGGTTCTCGTCGGTGGTCGTGCACTGCGGCATGTTCGAGCTGCTCGCCGAGCATCCGGCGAGCGACGAGAGCGCGACGATCGACGCGACGAGCACCGTGATCGTCCGCCGCGTCATGCGAAGACCGCCCAGTTCGAGATCAGGAGCGAGATCGCGAGGAGCGCGAGCGCCGCGACGCCGGCCGTGAGCGCGATGCGGCGAACGCTCCAGCGCTGGATCGACACGGGGCGCCTCGCGGGAGCGAGCTCGCGGAAGCGTTCAAGGATGCCTCGCCCGTCCTGCTTCATCATCGTGCGCAGCTGCGTGGGGCTCGCGACGCCGCGTGCGGCCGCGAAAGCCTCCGCGAGCTCGTCCTCACTGAAGAGCAGGAGCGCCCGCCGATACACGCGGTCGGCGTCCGTGCGCAGCGCGAGCACCATCATCATGTTCGCGAGGTCGACGGCCTGGCGCCACGGCGAGGGCCGCACCTGCACGAAGAACACGTCGATGACCTTCAGATGCCCGTCGCGCACCATGAGGTTGGCCGGCTTCACGTCGCGGTGGGCG
This sequence comes from Actinomycetota bacterium, assembly GCA_036556805.1. Taxonomy (GTDB): domain Bacteria; phylum Actinomycetota; class UBA4738; order UBA4738; family HRBIN12; genus DATBIS01. Next base: position 28,132 of record DATBIS010000062.1, read on the forward strand.
AGCCCCGTCTCCCACATCCGCCGGATCAGGCCGAGGCCCTCGTCGATGACCGTGTCGTCGATCTCCGCGTCGCCGATCTCGACGGCACCGTCGAAGAACTCCATCACGATCATGTACTCGCGTTCCGGCGTGATCTCCACGACGCCGTAGGGCTCCGGTGTGGGGATGCCGACGTCGTTCAGCAGTCGGAGGGTGTAATCCTCGTACTCCACGAACCGCCGTACGGTCTTGAACGGGGTCTCGTCCTCGAGCGCGCCGTAGAGGATCGAGCGGCCGAGCTTGTACCAGCGGTCGGCGCGCACGTGGCTCCTCGCGTAGAGCTTCGCGAACAGATATCGCTCCGGCCGGTCGTCGGACCCCTTCACGCGGAGCCGAAGCGGCGTGGACCCGCCCGACCCCTCCAGACCGACGGGCTTGATGTCGAGCACCTCGAGCCCGAGCTGGTCGGATACCGCGGCGACGATCGCGGCCCCGCGCGCGCCGCCGACGTCGAGGTGCGCGGACTTGCCCCGCCGGTAGCTCACGGGGAACACGTCGTTCGGGCAGAACCAGCGGAAGGCGACGATCGCGATCGCCGCCCCGAACACGGCCCCGAAGCCGGCAGACGTCGGCTGGTCGATCGCGAGGTAGAGGCGTGCGAACACGACGATCGCCACGACGATCGCGACCGCCCACTTCGTGCGGTAGCGGGGCCGGCCGGCGACCACGAGGCTGTACGTCGCGCCCACGAGCGACACGGCGAGCCCGGCGAGGGGCCGCGACGGCATCGAGTACCCGTTCCAGCCCGCGAGGATCGTCACGTCGAGCGGGCGCGGCCGGGCCATGGACAGCGAGATCTGGTACGCCGCGATCTCGAGGAACATCACCGCGCCGATGAACACCCACAGCTGGCGCCATCGCTTGAACGCGATCAGCGCGAGGATCGTGCCCCAGCGGATCACGCGGATCACCCAGCGCGAGGACAGCGTGTTGATCCAGAGCATCACGTGCGTGAGCCACCCGACGCGGAACGAGGCGATCCACCTCATCCGCATCGAGTCGAATCGTTCGAACAGACGCGCTGCGCTCGGGAAGATCAGCACGCCGATCAGCACGGTGACGAAGTAACCGATGACCAGGAGCCAGAACGTGCCGGTCTTCCCGAGCCCATGAGGGAGCGGAGGGGCCTCACCGGAGGGCCTGCGTCGGGCGCCGCTCGCGCGCGGAGCGCGTCGCTGTTGCTCGATCGGCGGCGTTTCCCCTCTCGTCGACTCCACGGGCCGCGACTCTACCCCGGGGCCGTGAACCCGTGATCGCGAAGCCACTCCGCGGCGACCGACGCCGGAGGTCGTCCCTGGATCGAGATCGCCGCGTTCATCTGGCGGAGCTGATCGGTCGTGAGTGCGGAGGAGACGCCGTCGAGCAGCGGCTCGAGCTCGGGCCACCGCTCGAGCGCCTCGGCACGGATCAGCGGCGTCACGTTGTCGGCCGGCTGCAGCCCGAGGTCGTCGTGCAGGAGCACCAGGTCGTTCTCGTCGAGGACGCCGTCGCTGGAAAACAGCAGCGCCGCCCCCACCTCGCCGCTTCGGAGCGCGTCCACCGTCCTCGGGCCGCCCGTGTCGAGGATCGCGAACGAGCGGAAATGAAGCCCATACCGCTCCTCGAGACCGGGCAGGCAGAGAGGCCGCACCTGGCATTCGACGGGTCCACCGAAGATCAGTTGCGGCGCGACCGGCGCGAGGTCGGAGATCGCTTGCAGGCCGTAGCGGTCGGCGGTCGCCTGCGTGACGGCGACGCCGTTCTGATCGGCCGCGGGGGAGGGAGCGAGCACGCGAACCCCGGCGCTTGCGAGGGCAACGCGCAGCTCGCCTTCGGTCGTCCCGATGTCCGGTGAGGCCTCCTGCGCGCCGAGCGACACGAACACGAGCGCGCTCCCGGCGTACTCGGGCACGAGCTCGACGAGTCCCTTCTGGAGCGCGGGCATGACGATCTCGCGAGGACCGAGGTCGAGGTAGCGAACGACCGGCACGCCCGCCGCCTCGATCGCCTGGGCGTACAGCTCCGCGAGGAGCTCGCTCTCGGGAAAGTCGAACGACGCAACCGTGATCGCGCCGTCATGCAGGACGCGCTCGGGCCGTGGGGAGACCGGGTTTTCCGAGCACGCGCCCGCCGTGACCAGGAGTGCGAGGAGGAGAACACGGGCGCGATGGGGGAAGGTCACGCAGCCCACCGTACTCCCGCGGGCCGTCGCGGACCATCGGCTACGCTGCGAGCCCATGCGGATCGTGCGAGGGCTCGAGGCCCTTCCCCTGGACGACGAGCCCTCGGTGGTCACCGTCGGGTTCTTCGACGGCGTCCATCTCGGACATCGTGAGGTACTGAGGGCCACGGTCGAGGACGCGCGCGCCGTGGGGGTGCGGAGCGTGGCGGTCACGTTCGACCGGCATCCGCGCGAGGTGCTGACCCCGTCCGACGTGCCGCGTCTCCTCACGACGGTCGAGCGGCGGGCGTCGCTCATCGGCACCACCGGCATCGACGTGCTCGTCGTGCTCGCGTTCACGCCGGAGCTCTCGCGTGTGCCCGCGGAGGAGTTCGTCTCGGACGTGCTGGTGGGCGGCCTGCACGCGGTGCGCGCTCGGATGGGCGCGAACTTCACCTTCGGCTACAAGGCGCAAGGCAACGTGGAGGTGTTGAAGGAGCTCGGCGCTCCGTTCGGCCTCACCGCGGAGGGGGTCCCGCTCGTCCAAGTCGGCGGGCGGACGGTCTCCTCCTCGTCCGTCCGCGAGGCCCTTGCCGCCGGCGACCTCTCGTGGCCGAGGATCGCGCTCGGCCGCCGCTTCGTCGTCGACGGTGAGGTGGTGGCCGGCGCCGGGCGAGGGGCGGGCCTCGGCTATCCCACCGCGAACCTCCGGACGTGGCCTCGGCTGCTCCTGCCCGGCCAGGGCATCTACGCGGGCGCGGCCGAGCTCGCGGACGGCTCGCGGCGGCTGGCGGCGATCGACGTCGGCACGAACCCCACGTTCGGCGTCGAGCCGTTGCACGTGGAGGCTTTCCTCCTCGACTACGAGGGCGGGGAGATCCGGGGAGAGGGGCTCGCGGTCGAGTTCTGGGAGCGGCTGCGCGACGAGGTGCGGTTCGAGCGCGTCGAGGAGCTCATCGAGGCGATCGCCGACGACGTCGAGCGGACGCGTACGGTCGTCGATCCGGCGGAGGCTTGATCGTGGCCGGCCGCCACGGTCGCAAGCCCCCGGTTCCGTTCGGGGCGCTGATGGCCGCGCTCGTCGCCGTGGCGGTGGCCGTCGCCGTCGCGAACCGCGGTGGCGATGCGACCTCGGCGGTGGGCTCGCCCTCCTCGCCGGCCGGTCTGACGCCACCGGCGTCGCCGACGCGCGCGCCGAAGACGACCTCGGCCGCACCCGAACCGCGAGACAGGATCGTCATCCACGCGGCCGGCGACGTGAGCCTGGACCCGGGCTACATCTCCACGTACGCGGCGCATGGCTACGGCTACGCGTGGAGCGGCCTCGGTGGGCTGTTCCGGAGCGACGACCTCACGGTCGTGAACGTCGAATGCCCGGTGTCGGATCTCGGGGCACAGCTCGACAAGCAGTTCTCGTTCCACGGCGATCCCGGTGCGCTCGACGAGATGCGGAAGGCCGGCGTGGACGTCGGGTCGCTCGCGAACAACCACGCGTACGACCGCGGTCCGGACGCGCTCGTCGACAGCGTGCGGAACCTGCGCCGGGCCGGGATCGCGCCCGTGGGCGCCGGCCGCGACGCCGAGGAAGCCCTGTCGCCGGCGATCTTCGAGCTGCAGGGCTGGCGGATCGCCGTGCTCGGCTTCGACGAGGTGACCGACCCCGACGACCAGGTCGCGGGCCCGGACAAGCCGGGCACGGCGGCGGGGCACGACTTCCCGCAGATGGTGCGCGCGGTGCGCGCGGCGGCCGCCGATGCGGACCTCGTGATCGTGATGATCCACTGGGGCGTGGAGCTCGACACCCAGCCCCGCGAGTACCAGGTGGAGGAGGGGCACCGCCTGATCGACGCCGGCGCGGACATGATCTTCGGGGGCCATGCCCACCGTCTCCAGCCGATCTCGACCTACCGGGGCCGGCCGATCTTCTGGAGCCTGGGGAACTTCGTGTGGCCCAACTTCTCCGTCGAGGGATCCACGACCGGCGTGGCGCAGGTCACGGTGACGGCCCGCGGAAGGTTCGTCGCGAAGCTCCTGCCGGCCACCATCGTCGCGCCCGGGCACCCGGTCCTCCGATGAGCCTCTGGTACGCTTTCCGCTGGTTATGGCGTTGACGAAGGAAGACAAGAGCCAGGTCATCGCGGAGCACGCGCGCAAGGAGCACGACACCGGCTCCGCCGACGTCCAGATCGCGGTCCTCACGAAGCGGATCGCCGACCTTACCGAGCACCTCAAGACGCACTCGTCGGACCATCACTCCCGGCGCGGCCTGCTGCAGATGGTCGGCCGTCGTCGGAGGCTGCTCGACTACCTGAGGCGCGAGGACATCGAGCGCTATCGTGCGCTGATCGCGAAGCTGGGCCTGCGCCGATGAGCGAGCGGAGGGCGCCCGCCGGACCCTCTTGCAGAAGGAAGTGATGCGAACCGCCTGATCCGCACCCCAGAGGGCGGAGACCCGCGGTCGGTTCTCAGTCGCGGACCCCCGGCAGCGACCCATCGGTCGTTCGGAGGCCCACCACTGACAACCGGCCGGCCCGCCCTCCCGTTCGCGCGAGCGCCCGATGCGCCGCGCCCGTTCCCAAGGAGGACCGGACCATGGTTACCACCCTTTCCCGACCGTTCGGGAGCAAGACGTTCACGTTCGAGAGCGGCAAGCTCGCCGCGCAGGCCGGCGGCGCCGCCGTCGTCACGCTGGGCGAGACGCAGGTGCTCGCGACCTGCACCACCTCGAACCCCCGCGAGGGGATCGACTTCTTCCCCCTCACGATCGACGTCGAGGAGCGCATGTATGCGGCCGGGAAGATCCCCGGCAGCTTCTTCCGCCGCGAGGGGAGGCCTTCGGAGACCGCGATTCTCACCGCTCGGTTGATCGACCGCCCGCTCCGCCCGACGTTTCGCGAGGGCTACCGCGACGAGGTGCAGGTCATCGTGACCGTGCTCTCGGTCGACATGGCGAACCCCTACGACATTCCCTCGATGAACGCCGCGTCGCTCGCGACGTGCCTCGCGGGACTGCCCTTCGACGGCCCGGTGGCCGCGGTGCGGCTCGGCCTCGTCGCCGGGCAGTGGGTCGTGAACCCGACGTTCCAAGAGATCGAGGAGGCGACCTTCGACGTCGTCGTCGCCGGCCGCCGCAACGACCAGGGCGCGATCGACATCCTGATGATCGAGGGCGAGGCGCCCGACGAGACCTGGCGACTGCTGCAGGCCGGCAACGGGATCGCCCCCACCGAGGAGGTCGTCGCCGACGGGCTCGAGGAGGCCAAGCGCGCGATCGGCGAGTTGATCGACCTCCAGCTCGAGTTCCTCGGACAGGTCGGCGTGAAGCCGATGGACTTCGAGCCCACGCCGCTCTACGGCGACGACGTCTGGGAGGTGCTCTGGACGTTCCGCGACCGGCTGGAGGCGGCGATCGTGCCCGACCGTGAGGAGCGCGACGAGGCGTTCGCGGCTCTCAAGGACGACGCGAAGCTCGCGGTCGCCCAGAAGCTCGGCGACGACGAGGCCGCCGCCCGCGCCGACGAATTCGGCCCGGCGTGGAAGTCGTTGCAGAAGAAGGTCATGCGCTCGCGCGTGATCGAGAAGGGCGTCCGGTTGGACGGCCGCGGGCCCACCGACATCCGGCCGCTCTCGGCGGAGGTCGGTCTCGTGCCGCGCGCACACGGCTCGGCGCTCTTCCAGCGGGGCGACACCCAGGTCCTGAACGTCACCACGCTCGGGATGTTGCGGATGACGCAGATGATCGACACGCTCGACCTCGAGGAGACCAAGCGGTACATGCATCACTACAACTTCCCGCCGTTCTCCACGGGTGAGACCGGGCGGGTGGGATCGCCGCGTCGACGGGAGATCGGGCACGGCGCGCTCGCCGAGCGTGCACTCGTGCCGGTCGTCCCGCCGGAGGACGAGTTCCCCTACGCGCTCCGGCTGGTGTCCGACGTCCTGTCCTCGAACGGGTCGACGTCGATGGCGAGCGTGTGCGGCTCGACGCTCTCGCTGATGGACGCCGGCGTCCCGATCAAGGCGCCGGTCGCCGGCATCGCGATGGGCATGATCGCGGAGGAGGGCAGGTTCGTGACCCTCACCGACATCCTCGGAGCGGAGGACGCCCTCGGCGACATGGACTTCAAGGTCGCCGGCACGCGCGAGTTCGTGACGGCGATCCAGCTCGACATGAAGGTGACCGGGCTTCCCGGCGAGGTGCTCGCCGGCGCCCTCACGCAGGCCCGCGACGCGCGGTTCAAGATCCTCGACGTCATGGAGGCGGCGATCCCGGCTCCGCGCGAAGAGGTGAACGCGAAGGCGCCACGGATCATCACGATCCAGATCCCCGTCGACAAGATCGGCGAGGTGATCGGGCCCAAGGGCAAGCGGATCAACGAGATCATCGCGGTCACGGGTGCCGACATCGACATCCAGGACGACGGCACGGTGTTCATCGGATCCCGCGAGGGTTCCGGCGCCGACGAGGCGGCGCGGATGATCGACGAGATCGCGAACCCGCGGCCGGTGCTCGTTGGCGAGACCTACGAGGGCACGGTCGTGAAGACGACCACGTTCGGCGCATTCGTGAACCTCGTGCCGGGCCGAGACGGGCTCGTGCACATCTCGAAGCTCGGTCGTGGCAAACGCCTGCAGAGCGTCGAGGAGGCGGTGAAGGAAGGCGACCACCTCGCCGTGCGCGTGGAGGACATCGACCCGCAGGGCAAGATCAGCCTGCGACCGATCGGCCCCGAGTGGGATGTTCCCGAGGGCACCGAGGAGTCGACCGGCGGCGGTGATCGGCGGCCACGCGGCGACGGCCAGGGTCGCCGCGAGGGTGGCGGCGGCAACCGAGGGGACCGGCCGCGGGGTCGTCGCTTCCGCGACCAGCGCTCCGGCGATCGTTCCGGCGGCACCCGCTCCGAGTAGTCACCGCCGTGCCGATCGATCGCACGGAGTTCAGCTCCGGGCTGCGGGTCGTGACCGAGCGGATGCCCTCCGCTCGGTCCGTCTCGCTCGGATTCTGGGTGCTCGCCGGGTCGCGCGACGAGGCCCCGGCGATCAGCGGCTCGAGTCACTTCCTCGAGCACTTGCTGTTCAAGGGCACCGCGACGCGAAGCGCACGCGACATCGCCGAGGCGTTCGACGCGGTGGGCGGCGACGTGAACGCGTTCACCGCGAAGGAGTACACGTGCTACTACGCGCGCGTGCTCGACCGCGACCTCCCGATGGCGGTCGATCATCTCTGCGACATGCTGCAGCACTCGGTGATCCGGGCGACCGACCTGGACGCCGAGCGGCAGGTGATCCTCGAGGAGATCCACATGCACGAGGACTCGCCCGAGGACCTCGTGTACGACCTGTTCACGCAGACGCTGTGGCCCGACCATCCGCTGGGGCGACCGATCCTCGGCACGAAGGAGACGATCGCCGAGGCCGGCCGGGCCTCGGTGCGTCGCTTCTACAAGCGGCACTACGTGCCGGGCAACCTCGTGATCGCCGCCGCCGGCGGGGTCCGCCACGACGACCTGCTGGACCTGCTGTCCTCACACATGGACACCGGGAAGCCGCGTGACGGGAGCCAGGCGTCGTCGTGGAACGTGCGAGCCGGCGGTACGGCGCCCGGGCCCAGCGGCAAGAGCATCGTGAAGCGAAAGAAGACCGAGCAGGCCAACATCCTGCTCGGCACGAACGGCCTCGCGAGGACCGACGCGGACCGCTTCGCGTTCCTCATCGTGAACACCGCACTGGGCGGCGGCATGTCGTCGCGGCTGTTCCAGGAGATCCGGGAGAAGCGCGGCCTCGCGTACTCGGTGTACAGCTACCACTCGCAATACACCGAGGCCGGCGTGTTCAGCGCGTACGCGGGGAGCACTCCCGCGCGCGCGAAGGACGTGATCGGGCTGCTCCGCCGCGAGCTCGACGACGTCGCCGGCGGCGGCCTCACGCCGGAGGAGTTCGAACGCGCGAAGGGTCATGTGAAGGGTTCCCTCGTGCTGTCCCTCGAGGACCCCGGCAGCCGGATGTCGCGGATCGGCAAGTCCGAGATCGCGCACGGCGAGATCCTCACGGTGGACCAGTCGCTCCGCCGCATCGACGCCGTGACCTTGGAGGATGCCCGCCGCGTCGCGAAGCGGGTACTGTCGCAACCGATGACGCTCACCGTGCTCGGCCCGTTCGCGGCGCGCGATCTCAAGGAGGCGATCGCGTGATCCGCGTCGGCGTCGTCGGCGCATGCGGCCGCATGGGCCAGATGGTGTGTCGCGCGGTCGCCGAGCAATCCGACATGGCGCTCGTGGCCGCGATCGACCGCTCGCGCGTGGGGGAGCCGATCGGGAAGCTGATCGGGCATCCGAAGATCGACGTGCTGGTGTTCGACGAGCTCGACGCGCTGATGGACGCGAACGTCGAGGTCGCGGTCGACTTCACGCACCCCGACGTCGTGCGCGAGGACATCCGCTGGGCGATCGACCACGCCGTGCACATCGTGGTGGGCACGACCGGGCTCTCCCCGGAGGAGCTCGACGACGTGGCGAAGCAGCTCGAGGCCGAGAACTTCGAGTCGAACGTGATCGTCGCGCCGAACTTCGCGATCGGGGCGGTGCTGATGCAGCGCTTCGCGGCACTCGCCTCGACCTACCTCCCGGCCGTCGAGGTGATCGAGCTGCATCACGACGGCAAGGCGGACGCGCCCTCCGGGACGGCGCTCGCGACCGCCCATCGGATCGCCGCCGAGCGCGCCGTCGAGCCCGTGGCGGGCTCGACGGAGTCGGTCGAAGGCGTCCGCGGCGGCGAGGTCGAAGGGGTCCGCGTGCACAGCGTGCGACTGCCGGGGCTCGTCGCACACCAGGAGGTCATTCTCGGCGGCGTGGGCCAGACGCTCACGATCCGCCACGACTCGATGGATCGCTCCTCGTTCATGCCGGGCGTGCTGCTCGCGGTCCGCGCGGTCTCCACACGACCCGGGCTCACGGTGGGCCTCGAGCCACTGCTCGATCTGTCCGACGTGCGGTAGGCGCCGCTCCGCCGGGTAGTCTCTTCGATCATGGACGTCGAGATTCGCACGGTCGCGCCCGAGGAGTTCGAGGCCTATTACCGCGCGCTCGAGGCGGCGTTCAGCGGCGTCATGCGGCCGGACGAGCTCGAGAGCGAACGCACGGTCACCGAGTTCGACCGGTGTTTCGTGGCGGTCGAGGACGGCCGGTTCGTGGGCGGCTCGACGGCCGCGTCGATGCGCATCAGGGTGCCGGGCGGCGTGGACGTCCCGATGGGCGGCATCGTGGGTGTGGGCGTGGTGCCCACGCACCGACGGCGCGGGATCAGCACGGCGATGATGCGGCGCCAGCTCGACGACGTGCGCGACCGCGGCGAGGCGATCGCGGCGCTCCACGCCTCGGAAGGCGGCATCTACGGCCGGTACGGGTTCGGGCTCGCGACCTTCAACGCGTCGACGGAGATCGAGACCGACCGCTCTTCGTTCGTGCGCGGTGTGCGGAACTCGGGCCGGATGCGGCTGCTCGCTCGCGAGGACGCCCTTGCACCGTTCCGGACCGTGTACGACCGCGCGCGCGTGCAACGTCCGGGAGGCCTCGAGCTCGACGACACGTGGTTCGACTGGGTGTTCTTCGTCGGGAAGCGCGACGAGGACGAACCGCCGTTCTTCGCGCTGCACGAGTCCGACGAGGGGGAGCCGGACGGCTTCGTGGTGTACACGGTGAAACACGAGTGGCCGCTGTCCGTTCCGAAGCTGCAGCTCGAGGTGCGGATCCTCATGGCGACGACGCCCCAGGCGTACGCGGACACGTGGCGGTTCGTGCTCGACGTCGACCTCGTGCATGCCGTGAAGGCCTGGGGCCGGCCGGTCGATGAGCCGCTCCTGTTGCTGCTGCAGGAGCCCCGACGGCTCGGGCTGCGGGTCGAGGACGGCATGTGGATCAGGCTCGTCGACGTCCCGTCGGCGTTGTCCGCGCGTGGGTATCGCGCCGACGGCCGCGTGGTGTTCGAGGTGCGCGACATCTTCTGTCCGTGGAACGAGGGCCGGTACGAGCTCACGGTCGAGGCGGGCAAGGTCGCATGCACGGCGACCGAACGGCCGGCCGACATCACTTGCAGCGTCAACGATCTCGGAGCGACGTACCTCGGCGGGTCGACGTTCGGCCAGCTCGCTCGCGCGGGCCTCGTGATCGAGGAGCGCTCGGGAAGCCTCGCCGAGGCCGACGCGATCTTCGCGAGCGACGCGGCGCCGTGGTCGGCCGTGCACTTCTGAGATCGCTCAGACGAGCCCCTGCACGACGAACCACAGGCCGATCCCCATGAGGCCGGCGGCGAGCGCGATCCGCAACCACGTGAGGCCTCGCTCGCCGAGAAGGGTGCGCCCGCCGCTCCCCAGCAGCGTGAACCAGAGGTCGCTCGTGGACACCCCGACGGCCATCGCCAGGCCGGCCCCGATCGCCGCGACGCGACCGCCTTCGGCGCTCGCGTCCGCCACGACCGCCGAGGCGGTCGTGGCGAAGAACACCCACGCCCCCGGCGAGACCACCACCGACATGACCCCTTTCCCGGTGGGGCCGAGCCCTCGCCAGCCGGACGATCGCTCCGCGTCCGCCGGCCCGCGCAGGCTCCGGATCTCCACGGCGCCGAGGTAGACGAGGAACGCACCGCCGACCACGCGGAGCACGCGGAGCACGTGCTCGCTCGGCTGCAGCGACGAGAAGCCGAGCGCGAGCACCACCATGACGAGCAACAGGGTCCCGTTCGCCCCCAGCATGACCCGCAGCCCGCCGGTGAGACCCTCCCGGGCCGTCTCCGAAAGGATCAGGAGCTGCACCGGCCCCGGCGCCGCGCCGAGCGCGAAGCCGAGCCCGAAGGCCGTTGTCACGTGCTCCCAGGTCACCCCGGCGCCCCGAGGCGAAGCTCGCCGACCGTGATCGCGCCGTCGTCCTGCTGGGTCAGCAGGACCCCCTCGCACTCACCGAGTGGCTCGATCTCGCGTCCGGTGAGCCCGAACACGGCGTGCTCGACGATCGGCGTGTGCGAGAAGGCGATCGCCCGCCCGCCGTTCGGCACGCGTTCGAGAAGCGACCGCAGTGAGGCCGCGAGTCCGTCGGGGGCGCCGCCGGTCTCGTCGCGACCCGCGAGCGCGGGAACGACCTCGTGGTCGGGCAGCCCGTGCCCGGCGCCGCGCAGGAACCACGCCGCCGTCTCGGCGGCCCGCTGGGCCGGGGAGACGAACACGACCGCGTAGCGGAACTCGCCGGACGCCTCGCCGAGCGTGCGAGCCTGCGCACGGCCCTTCGCCGAGAGCTTGTCCTCCTCGGGATCGCGCGCCGCATGCCGGCGCAGCTCCAGGTACCTCACCGCCGTCCCGCCCTCCGGATCGAGTTCGCGTATGATGCCGCATCCGTGAGCACCCGACGTCGCGGCATCGCGCTCCTCGTGGCCGGCATCGCCGCCGTCGGATGCACCGGCAACGGGTCCTCGACGCCGTCGCGCTCCCAAACACCCACCGCTACCGTCACCGTCCCCACGGTGATCACACCGGGTGAGTTCAGCTACTCGCTTGAGGGCGTGGTCGTGACGCTCGCGCTCAAGACGAACCTGGGCACGATGGTCGTCGACAACGAGAGCGACCACAACCTGCCGAAGCCCGGGATCTATGTGATCGACGGCACGACCGCGGAGCGCATCGACGGTACGGTCGAGGACGCCGCCGTGATCCCCGAGGGAGACAAGGCCACCTTCCAGGTGCGGTTCCCACAAGGCGTCGACGAGAAGTCGATCGGTCTGGTGATCCTCCTGTTCGGCGGCGCGAGTTACGGCGCGTTCGCGCCGGCTTGATTCCTGGCAGCCCTCCTGCCACGATCCGGAGGGGGTTCCCATGTTTCGCCGAATCGCGCTCGTTCTGCTGTGTTTGGCCGCGTTGATCGCGACCCCGATCGGGTCGGCCACCGCGCACGAAGACACGAAATCCGACGGCAACGACACGCCGGGTCTTCTCGACCTTAAGAGCGCATCCGTCGGCCACGGCAAGGGGGTCGTGCACGCGTTCACCACCTTTGCCAGCTGGAAGGCAAAGGACCTCGGCAGCGAATCGTTCTTCCTGGTGGCGATCAGCTTGGACGACGACCACGACTACGAGCGATGCGCGTTCATCTTCTACTTCCACAAGCTCCGCGGGTCCATCACGAACTGTGGGGCGAACTTCCTACATACCCTCCACGTATCGAAGACGTCGCCCCGATCGGCCGAGGTCGTCATCCCGAACGCGCAAGTGCACAAACACACCTATTGGTGGTCGGCGATCAGCGTCTGGGTGGGCGACAGCCCCTGCAAGAACGGCTGTGGCGACTCCGTGCCCAACCACTTCCCGCTCATCATGCACGACATCGAAAAGCCGACGGTCAGCTTCGAGACGTCCGACCTGCTCGTGTCGGACTCATTCACGTCATCCGACTTCCCGTTCGCGATGACGGTCGAGGACGAGGACTCCGGGATCGGCTCGTGGGAGATCCAGACCCGCACCGTCGGAGAAGTCGGATGGCAGGTCGTCGCGACCGGAACCGACTCCGGCGATCTGAGCCCG
>DATBIS010000063.1:0-8412 GCA_036556805.1 Actinomycetota bacterium
GCCGAGGTCATGGCGCTCATCGGCTCGAAGGAGGGCATCGGCCACCTCGCGTTCGCGTTCATCGATCCGGGTGACGAGGCGCTCGTGCCCGACCCGGGCTACCCCGTGTACGGGGTGTCGACGCGGCTCGCCGGCGGCGAACCGGTCTCGCTCGCGATGCCGGCCGACCGCGGGTTCCTTCCCGATCTGCATGGCGCACGGGTCTCGGGGCGAACGAAGATGCTGTGGTTGAACTTCCCCTCGAACCCGACCGCGGCGGTCGCGGAACCGTCCACGTTTGCCGACGCCGTCGCGTTCGCGCGTGAGCACGGGCTGTTGCTCGCGCACGATGCCGCCTACGCCGAGATCACGTTCGACGGCTACGAGGCGCCGAGCGTCCTGCAGATCCCCGGGGCGGGCGAGGTAGCGCTCGAGTTCGGCTCGCTCTCGAAGTTCTTCAACATGACCGGGTGGCGGATCGGCTGGGCGGTGGGCTCCGCCGAGGCGCTCCGCGCGCTCGGCGTCGTGAAGACGAACCTCGACTCGGGTCAGTTCACGGCCGTGCAGCGGGCGGCGGCCGCTGCACTCGACGGTTCCCTCGAGCACCTCGACGGGTTGCGCGCCACCTATCAGAAGCGACGCGATCGCGTGGTGACCACGCTGAACGCCCTGGGATGGTCGCTCATGCCGCCGCTCGGATCGATCTACGTGTGGGCGCCCACCACCGGCGGCCGGACCTCGGCCGAGATGGTGGACTTCCTGCTCGACCGGGCCGGCGTGTTCGTCGCGCCGGGGAGCGGCTACGGCGCGAACGGCGAGGGCTACGTGCGGCTCTCGCTCACCGTCGCCGACGACCGGCTCGAGGAGGCGCTCGACCGGATCGGCCGCGCGCTCGCATGAGCGATCGACCCCGAGGTCGCACGGGCGATCGCGCCGTGCTCGAGTCCCCTCTCTCCGCCACGTGGCGTCAGGCGGTGCGCGAGCGCGCCGTGCTCGTGGGGATCGGGCGCGGCATGACCGAGGACGACCTCGACGAGCTCGCGGCGCTCGCGGACTCCGCGGGCGCCGACGCCGTCGCGCGGGTCGTGCAGAACCGGGCCGGCCCCGACCCGGCCTCGTTCGTCGGGAAGGGGAAGCTGGAAGAGCTGCACCGAACGGTGCACGGCATGAGCGCGGGCGCCGTGATCCTCGATCGCGAGCTCTCGCCGGGGCAGCTGCGTTCGCTCGAGGAGCGGCTCGGCGTGAAGGTGATCGACCGGACGGCGCTGATCCTCGACATCTTCGCGTTGCACGCGCGGAGCCGCGAGGGCAAGGCGCAGGTCGAGCTCGCGCAGCTGAACTACCTGCTGCCACGGCTGCGTGGCTGGGGCGAGGCCATGAGCCGGCTGGGAGGCGGCATCGGTACCCGCGGCCCGGGCGAGACGAAGATGGAGGTCGACCGACAGCACATCCGCCGCAGGATCGCGAAGCTCCGCCGCGACATCCGCGATCTCGCGAAGACGCGCGACGTGAAGCGCGCGCGACGGCAGCGATCGGGGCTGCCGCAGGTCGCGATGGCCGGCTACACGAACGCCGGCAAGTCGACGCTGTTGAACAGCCTGACCGGAGCGAACGTCGTGGTCGCCGACCAGCTGTTCGCGACGCTCGATCCCACGACGCGACGCCTCCCGTTGCCGAAGGGCCGGACGATCGTGCTCTCCGACACCGTGGGGTTCGTCTCGAAGCTGCCCCACGACCTCGTGGAGGCCTTCCACTCCACGCTGGAGGAGGTGATCGAGGCCGGTCTCATCGTGCACGTCGCCGACGCGTCCTCGAGAGCGCTCGACGAGCAGATCGAGGCCGTGCGCCGTGTGCTGGGCGAGATCGGGGCGGGCGACATCCCCGAGGTGCTCGCGCTCAACAAGATCGACCGCGTTTCGGGGTCGCAACGCGTGCGGCTCGCCCTCCGCCATCCGCGATCGGTCGCGGTCTCGGCCCTCACGGGGGAGGGAACCGACGGGCTGCTCGACGCCGTCGCCTCGACGCTTCCCGACCCGCCGGTCGAGGTCACCGTGCTGATCCCGTTCGGGAGGGAGGACGTGACCGCGCGCCTCTACCGGGACGCTGAGGTGTTGTCGACGGAGCTCGACGGCGGCGGCACGATCGTGCGCGCGCGGGTCGGCCTTCGCGAGCTCGCGGCCGTGCGGGAGTTCGTGCTGCCCTAGGAGCCGGGCGCGCCGATCCGCCAGAGGTCGGGATCGTTCCACGCCCCGACGATCACCGTGTCGGGGTCCTGTCCCTTCGCGAGCGCGAACCGGAGCGCGAGCAGCTGGAAGCGGACGGTGAGCGGAATCTGAGCGAGCACCGGGGGGAGCGCCGACGACTCCGTCACGCGCGTGACCTTGATCCCCTCGGCTTCGCCCGCACGCGCCACGCCCTCGACGAACCCGTCGGGGTCCGGCGTCGTGATCGCGACGAGACGGTCGTCCGCCGTCATGGGCACCGCCGACCCATGGAGGAAGAACTCCGCGTCGAACCCCTCCGCAAGCGTGCGCGACGCCTCGCGAACCTTGAGGGCGGCCTCACGCGCGGTCACGCTCGCGGGTCCGCCGCCGAAGATCGTCAGCATCCGGCCGGGACGTTCGACCCCCTCGGTGCCGGGCGCATCGATGGCTGCGCGCACCGCGTCGGGCACGGACGCGAGCGCGTCGGGGGTGAGGCTCTCCGCGCCGACCTCGGCGGCGAGCATCGCGAGCGCGAGGAGCGCGGTCGTATAGCTCACGGTGTACGTCTCGGACGACTCCTTCTCGACCGTCTCGATCGCGTCGGGGAAGCCGCTGTCCCTCTTGGTGATCATCACGACGTCGAGGCCCGCCTGGAACGCGAGCGCGCGCGCGGCGAGCGCGTACGCGGTCTCCGCCGTGTGCGTGATCACGATCACCGCGTCCTGAGGACCGACGATCGGGGCGTTGCGGACGAACTGCATCGAGGAGACGGCGTGCGCCGAGCGGCCCGCCTCCTGCAGCATCGCGGCTCCGAGCGCCGCGGCGTGCTGACTGGTGCCGGTGCCCACCGTCCAGATCCGCCGGGCGCGCGCGAGCCCCTCCGAGGCCTCGTGCACCTGCTGGCGGACGGACGCCGACTCCAGCATGTGAGCCAGCGCACCGGGCTGGGAACGGATCTGACGCTCGAGGTTCGTGGAACCGTGCTCGCTCGACAACGGTGGACTCCTTGGCTCGCCGGGGCGGCGCGAGCTTACCGCCGTCAGAGCTTCCTGAGCACCGCGACGACCTTGCCGGCGATCCTCGCGTCCTTGACCTCGAAGGGCTCCATCGTGGGGTTCTCGGGCACGAGCATCGTCCGGCCGCCCTTGCGGCGCAGGCGCTTCACGGTCGCCTCATCCTCCGCTGGCCCGGGAAGGATCGCCGCGACGATGTCGCCGTCGCTCGCGTCGGCCTGCGACCGGACGATCACGACGTCGCCGTCGATGATGCCGGCCTCGATCATCGAATCGCCCTTCACGTGCAGCGCGAAGTGGTCGGGTCCGTCCGCGTACGACCGGGGGACCGCGAGGTACTCCTCGACGTCCTCGGTCGCGAGGGTGGGGGCGCCGGCCGCGATCCGGCCGACCACCGGCACGGTCACGGCGGGTGCCTTCGGTTCCGCGAGGGTCATGGCGCGCGGCTTGGTGGGGTCCTTGTGCAGGAGGCCCTTGCGTTCGAGGTTCGCGAGCTGAGCGTGCACGCTCGAGGACGACGTGAGCCCGACCGCCTCACCGATCTCGCGCACCGTGGGGGGATAGCCCCGGTCTCGCACGGTCTCGGCGATGAAGTCCACGATGCGCTGCTGGCGCGCGGTGATGTCGGACATGTTGCGTAGCCTCCTGCCTCGTGGAGGCGACCGTAGCACCGGCCGGGCGAGCGTGCAAACATATGTTCGGTCGAGCTCTTGACTCCGAACGGGCGTTCGGGCATCCTCTATGCATGAGTCGAACACGTGTTCGGCGGCGACGGCTCACCCTCACGCTCGTGAGCCTCGCGCTCACGGCCGTCCTGGTCGGTCCGGTGAGCCACGCGTTCGTGGCCGGCGCGAGCGTACGGCACGAGCCGCGTCGCACGTACGTCGTACGTCCCGGCGACACGCTGTTCGCGATCGCGAGCCGGCAGGCTTCCGACGGCGCCGACCCGAGGCCGCTGGTGGACGAGATCGAGGCCGCGAACCACCTGGGACCCGCCGACCTCGTGCCGGGGCTCGTGCTGCTCGTCCCGGCTGCTTGACGGTCCCACATGTGGCGGCTACCGTTCGCCCGGCCACAGCATGTTGTGGCTCAGAGCGATGCGATGCCCGTGGTGCCGACACGAGGACGACCGGGTCGTCGACTCCCGCCCCGCGGAGGGCGGCGCGGCGATCCGCCGCCGGCGCGAGTGCCGGTCGTGCCATCGCCGCTACACGACCTTCGAGCGCGTGGAGGAGGTCGGCCTCATGGTCGTGAAGCGGGACGGCTCGAAGGACCCCTTCGACCGCGAGAAGGTCACGGCCGGGATCCTCAAGGCCGCGAAGAACCGGCCGGTCACCGAGGGGCAAGCCGAACGCCTCGTCGCGCGCGTCGAGGAGCGCCTGCGCCGCAAGGGCCCGGTGGTCACCTCACAGGAGGTGGGACTCGAGGTGCTCGCGAACCTTGCGAAGCTCGACCAGGTCGCCTACATCCGGTTCGCGAGCGTCTACAAGGACTTCCAGGAGATCACCGACTTCGAACGCGAGCTCGGCGTCCTGCTCCAGAAGAAGGTCCCCGCGAAGCATCGCTCGAGCTGAGGGCGGTCGTGCGGCGCCCCGCGTGAGACACTAGATGTAGTGGCAGGACACTTTTCCGAGGTTTCTGGCCACATCATCTTGACGTCGGCGAGGGATGCGATCATCATCTGCGAGCTTCGTAATTACAGGGCTGTGCTTCCCCGGCAACGAGCGGGAAGGGGGCGTCGGAGTGGCGAGGAACGAGGGGGACGTGCAGGTCATCCGTGAGGGGCTGACCTTCAAGCGATTCTTCACGACGGAGGGACGGCACCCCTTCGACGACGTCGAGTGGGAGACCCGGGACGCGGTCATCCCGAACTACAAGGAGGGCGGCAACGCCTTCGAGCAGCGCGGGGTGGAGTTCCCGAAGAGCTGGTCGCAGAACGCCACGAACATCGTCGCTCAGAAGTACTTCCGCGGGACGCTCGGCACGCCCCAGCGCGAGACGTCCGTGCGGCAGCTCGCGTCGCGCGTCGTCGACACGATCCGCGGCTGGGGCGAGCGCAACGGCTACTTCGAGACCGAGGCCGACGCGCAGGTCTTCGCCGACGAGCTCACGCACCTCGTCGTGACGCAGAAGGCGGCGTTCAACTCGCCCGTGTGGTTCAACGTGGGCGTGCCCGACACGCCACAGCAGTGCTCGGCGTGCTTCATCCTCGCGGTGGACGACCACATGTCCTCGATCCTCAACTGGTACGTCGAGGAGGGGACGATCTTCAAGGGCGGCTCCGGCTCGGGGATCAACCTGTCCAGGCTCCGGTCCTCGCGCGAGGGGCTCGCGGGCGGTGGCACCGCGTCCGGCCCGGTGAGCTTCATGCGCGGCGCCGACGCGAGCGCCGGCACGATCAAGTCCGGCGGCAAGACGCGCCGCGCGGCGAAGATGGTGATCCTCAACGTCGACCACCCCGACGTCCGCGACTTCATCTGGTGCAAGGCGGTCGAGGAGCACAAGGCGCGCGCGCTCCGCGACGCCGGGTTCGACATGGACCTCGACGGCAAGGACGCGTACTCGATCCAGTATCAGAACGCGAACAACTCGGTGCGCGTGACCGACGAGTTCATGCGCGCCTACGAGCTCGACCAGGACTGGCGCCTGAAGGCCGTCACCACCGACGAGACGGTCGAGACCGTGCGCGCGCGCGAGCTGATGCGCGAGGTCGCGCAGGCGGCCTGGGAGTGCGCCGACCCCGGGATGCAGTACGACACGACGATCAACGAGTGGCACACGTGCCCGGCGACCGGCAGGATCAACGCGTCCAACCCGTGCTCCGAGTACATGCATCTCGACAACTCGGCGTGCAACCTGGCGTCGCTGAACCTCATGAAGTTCGTGGACGGCGAGGGGAACTTCGACGTCGCGAGCTTCAAGCACGCGGTCGAGATCGTGTTCACCGCACAGGAGATCATCGTGGGGGAGTCGAGCTACCCCACGGACAAGATCGGCGAGAACGCGCGGTCGTTCCGCCAGCTCGGGCTCGGCTACGCGAACCTCGGCGCGCTGCTGATGGCGCGGGGGCTGCCGTACGACTCCGACGGCGGCCGCGCGTGGGCCGGGGCGATCACGGCGCTGATGACGGGTCACGGCTACCGGACGAGCGCGCGGGTCGCCGAGGTCATGGGGCCGTTCGAGGGGTATGCGCCGAACGCCGACGCGATGCTCCGCGTGATGCGCAAGCACCGGGCGGCCGTCGACGCGGTCGACGCCGAGCTCGTCCCCGAGGCGCTCCTGTCGTCCGCGAAGCAGTCCTGGGACGAGGCGATCGGCTTGGGCGAGCAGTTCGGCTATCGCAACGCGCAGGCCTCGGTGCTCGCTCCCACCGGCACGATCGGGCTCATGATGGACTGCGACACCACGGGCATCGAGCCCGAGCTCGCCCTCGTGAAGACGAAGAAGCTCGTGGGCGGCGGCACGATGCAGTTCGTGAACCAGACCGTCCCGCGCGCGCTCGCGCGGCTCGGCTACGACGAGGGGCAGACCGCCGACATCGTCGCCTACATCGCCGAGCACAACTCGGTGCTCGACGCGCCGCATCTGAAGCCCGAGCACGCGCCCGTGTTCGACACGGCGATGGGCGCGCAGCCGATCCACTACATGGGCCACGTGCGGATGATGGCCGCCGCGCAGCCGTTCATCTCGGGCGCGATCTCCAAGACCGTGAACATGCCCGAGGAGGTCACGGTCGAGGAGGTCGAGCAGCTCTTCGTCGAGTCGTGGAAGCTCGGCCTGAAGGCCGTCGCGATCTACCGCGACAACTGCAAGGTCGCTCAGCCGCTGTCGGCGGACAAGAAGAAGGCCGACACCGTCGACGACGTCGTCACGATCCCGTGGTCGGAGAAGAAGCGGCTGCCGCAGTCGCGGCCGGCGCGAACGACCTCGTTCAAGGTCGGCGACGCCGAGGGCTACGTCACGAGCGGCGAGTACCCCGACGACGGCATCGGCGAGCTCTTCCTGAAGGTCTCGAAGCAGGGCTCCACGCTCTCGGGGATCATGGACGCGTTCGCGATCGCGGTCTCCGTGGGCCTCCAGTACGGTGTGCCGCTCGAGGACTACGTCTCGAAGTTCGTGAACATGAAGTTCGAGCCGTCGGGGATGACGAACGACCCCGACATCCGGTTCGCGTCCTCCCTCGTGGACTACGTGTTCCGCCGGTTGGCGCTCGACTACCTGGCCCCCGAGGTGCGCGAAGGCATCGGCGTCCTGTCGATCGAGGAGCGCGCCCAGTACGCGAAGGCCGAGGCCGAGCCGGAGGAGATCGAGCTGAAGCCGGTCGAGCCGCAGGCCGCGGCGCCGGCGGCGCCTGCGGAGCGCCCGTCCGGGAAGGCGCTCGACGCGCCGCTCTGCTACCAGTGCGGGTCGAAGATGCAGCCGGCCGGGTCGTGCTACGTCTGCCCGACTTGCGGCAGCACCAGCGGCTGCTCGTAGAATCGCGCGCGAGCGGAGGTGTTGGGCCGGGGCTCCGCCCCGGCCCACCCACTTCCCGAGGAGGCGTCGTGGCGAAGGAACGCGGGTCGCTGCTGGGTTTGCACCACGTGCAGCTCGCGATGCCGCCCGACGAGGAGGAAACCGCCGTGGCGTTCTACGAGGGCGTGCTGGGACTCGAACAGGTCCCGAAGCCGCCCGAGCTTTCCCCTCGCGGCGGCGTCTGGTTCCGCTCCGGCGACCTCGAGGTCCACCTGGGGGTCGAGGACGGCTTTCGGCCCGCCGTGAAGGCCCACCCTGCGTTCCTCGTCGACGACCTCGAGCGGATCCGCGCGCGGGTCGAGATGAGCGGCTACAAGGCGATCGACACCGTGCAGCTCGACGGGTACCAGCGCGTGTACGTGCGTGACCCGTTCGGGAACCGGCTCGAGCTGATCGAACCCGCGTGACCGAAACGCCGCTGCCGTTCCGGCGCCTCGACGACGACGCAGACCTCCCCGCCGCAGCTCATCCGGGCGACGCCGGTCTGGACTTGCGGAGCGCCGTCGACGTGGAGGTCGCACCGGGCGAGCGCGCGCTGGTTCCCACCGGTGTCGCCGTCGCGATCCCCGAGGGCCACGCCGGCCTGGTCCTTCCCCGGTCGGGGCTCGCGTCGCGACAGGGTCTTACGCTCGCGAACGCACCGGGCCTGATCGACGCCGGCTATCGCGGCGAGGTGACCTGTTCGGTGGTGAACCTCGACA
>DATBIS010000064.1:0-24620 GCA_036556805.1 Actinomycetota bacterium
GAGCCTGTACGTGACCTGCTCGGGCGAGGACGGCCGGCCCGAGATCCTCCGGATCTCCCCGGGCGCAAAGAGCATCGAGCGCTGGACGTCGCACGTGCAGGCGTACCCGAACGGATGCCTTGTCACGCCCGGTGCGGATGCGCTCGTCGTGGTCGAGGCGCACGCGCAGCGACTCGTGCGCGTCCCGATCGAAACGGACGGCTCCGCCGGCATCGTGTCGGTGATCGCGGAGCTCCCCGATACCGATCCCGACGGCGTGGCGCTCGCGGCCGACGGGTCCTACTGGGTCACGTTGTATCGGCCCGACGGGCTCATGCGGATCTCGGCCGAGGGCTCCGTCGAGCTCGTGCTCGACGACCACCTCGCGTCGACGTTCGACGCGCCCACGAACCTCGCCTGGGTGGGCGAGGCGCTCGCGGTCGCCGTGGTCGCGAACGTCGGCGACACGTTCCTCTCGATCGGCGACCTCGGCGTGGCGGGGCACCCCCTTCACTACCCGATGTTCGACTGAAGCGGTCGACCGGGCACCGAGCCCCGAGTAGACTGTCGGCGCTTGGTATCCACGCTCGCTGATCTCGAGATCGCGACGTTCGCGGTCGACGAGGTCGTCGAGGGGACCCAGACAGGGTGGAGCGACGGTCGCCTGACCGTCTCGCTACCGCAGCTCGCGGTCGGAGCCGGACTCCCGGCGCTGGCGGAGGCCACAGTCGAGGTCGTCCGTCCCGGCGACCCCGTTCGTATCTCGAACGTCCTCGACGCCGTCGTGCCCACCGTCAAGCCGGATGCGCTCGCATCGACGTTCCCGGGGGCGCTGGGCACCGGCGAGCGGGGCTGTACCGGCCGAACCAACCGGCTGGACGGCGTCGCGGTGCTGAGCGCGTGCGACTGGGAACGCTCCGGCTTCGTCGGCCCCGACGAGCTCCCGGACTCGATCGTCGACATGGCCGGGCCCGGCGCCGATCGGAGCCCGTTCGGCGCTACGACGAACCTCGTGCTTCGCTTCGTGCCCGCGAACGGCGCTCACGTCGAAACGGTCGACGACGCGATCCGGCGCGAGACGCTGCGGGTCGCGCGGGAGCTCGCCGCGGCGACGATCGGGCTGGGCCCTCGCGACGTCGAGACGTTCCGCTGGCCTCCCACCGACCATGCGGACGCGTCGCTCCCCGCGGTCGTCGCGATCGTCCAAGTGGCCTCGGAGGGGCCGCTCACCGATACGTTCTGGCTCGGCGAGCCGATGCGCGGCTTCGAGCCGTTCGAGGTCGACCCTCGAGCGATCCTCGACGGCTGGCTGATCAGCGGCGCCTACGACTGGGCCGCGGTGCGGAACGTCACCGCCGCCTACCAACGAGCCCCGTTGCTCCGCGACCTCCTCGCGGGTCACGGGGAGCGGCTGCGATGCGCCGGCGCGACCCTCGCGCCGGGCTACCTCGACACGGCCGAGGAGAAGCAGCGATCCGCGGAGCTCTCGGCCGAGCTCGCGGCTCGCCTCGGAGCCGACGGGGCGATCTGCACGACGTTCTCCTCCGGCAACTCGCACACGGACACGATGCTCACGGTTCGCGCGTGCGAACGGCGAGGGATCAAGACGGTCGCGCTCGTGTGCGAGACGAACGGCGGGCTCACCGACCACGTTCCCGAGGCGGACAGCCTCATCAGCACCGGCAACGAGGACGAGCTGGTCGCGCCGTGGACTCCCGCGAGGGTGGTCGGCACGGACGAACCCGCTCGGGCGGGCGAGCCGGTGCCGACGTGGGCCTACCTGAGCGCGTGCTCGCAGATGGGCGAGACCACCTGGACGGCGGTCCCGACGTGAGGACGCCGTCGGCGGTGCGCGCATGATCGTCCACTACCTGAACCAGTTCTTCGCGGGCCTCGGCGGGGAGGAGGCGGCCGGTCACGAGCCGGTGCGGCTCGACGGGCCCCAGGGCCCCGGTCGTGCGCTCGCCGCGGCCGGCGCGTCTCCCGACGTCACGCTCGCCTGCGGCGACGATCGGTTCGGTGAGCACGAGGCCGACTCCCTGCGCACGTTGCTCGGCTGGCTCGACGAGCTCCGGCCGGACGTGCTGATCTGCGGGCCGGCCTTCGGCGCGGGCCGGTACGGCTACGCCTGCGGCGTGCTTGCGCGCGAGGCGGGACGTCGCGGCATCCCGGTCGTCACGGCGATGACGCCGGACTCTCCCGGCCTGATGGCGGCCGAGGGCGCCGCCTACATCGTTCCCACGAGCTCCAACGTCGGGGGCATGAAGGCGGTCGTGCCGATCGTTGCCGGGTTGGCGTCGCGCCTCGCGTCGGGGGCGCCGATCGGCGACGCCGACCAGGAGGGATACCTTCCGAGGGGCCTGCGGACGATGGTCCGGGCCGATCGCACGGGAGCCCGTCGCGCGATCGACCAGCTGCTCGCGAAGCTCGCGGGCGACCTGCACACCGAAGTCGGCCCGACTCGCGATCGCGTGCCGCCCGCTCCCGCCCTGAAGGACATGGCCCAGGCTCGCCTCGCGCTCGTGACCGAGGCGGGGTGCGTGCCGCAGGGCAATCCCGATCGGCTGCCGACGCGGCACGCGAACACGTGGTTGCGCTACCCGATCGACGACCGAGATTCGCTCGCGGGCGGGGCGTTCGAGTCCGTGCACGCGGGGTTCGACACGACCGCGGCCAACGCCGACCCGAACCGGCTCGTTCCGCTCGACGCAGCGCGGGCGCTCGAGCGTGAGGGAGCCTTCGGCGTCCTCCACGGAGCCTTCTACACCACATCGGGTGTCGACACGCCCGTGGCGGCCGCCGCGAGGTTCGGGCGGGAGATCGCGGCGGAACTGCGAGCCGCGGACGTCGCGGCCGTGATCTTGACCGGTACCTGAGGGACCGGAACGCGTTGCGGGGCAACGCTGGCGAAGGAAATCGAACGAGAAGGGATCCCGACGGTGTTCGTGACGGCGTTGCCGACGATCGCCCAGATGGTGGGCACGAACCGGATCCTGCGCGGCGTCGCGATCACGCATCCCACCGGGGACCCATCCCTCGGGCTCGACGAAGAGCTCTCGCTCCGACGTCGGCTCCTCGAACGAGCGCTCGAGATGCTCGCCACGGACGTGGGACCGAACACGGTCTGGGAGCTCGCGTGACCGGCACGCGTCGCGCCGCCGTCGTCGCCGCCTCGCTCGTGCTGGAGCACGTGCCCGACCTCGTGCGCTACGGCTCGAAGCCCTCCCGAGAGCCGGCGCAGCTCGATCGGCTGCGGGCCGCGCTTCGCCCGTTCGAGCAAGCGGTCGCGTACCCGCCGAACCAGGTCTTCATCGGCAACCTGCCACCCGAGGACCTGTGGGAGCGCCAACGCGAGTGGTGGCGACGCCCGGTGTACGCCGCCACGCCTTCCGGTCCCACCGGAGAGGTGATCGACCAGGGCCGGTTCCTCGATCTCCTCGCCGAGATCGATCGATTCGACCTCGTGCGGATGGGCGTCGAGCCGGCGCCGGGACAGCTCGCCCTCTTCCGCGGCGACGACATCGTGGGGGCGTTCGCGGCCGACCACGAGCACGACGAGTCCCTCACCGCTCAGGTCCTCCTCGAGAACCTCTCGATCGCCGCGAGCGGCGTG
This sequence comes from Actinomycetota bacterium, assembly GCA_036556805.1. Taxonomy (GTDB): domain Bacteria; phylum Actinomycetota; class UBA4738; order UBA4738; family HRBIN12; genus DATBIS01. Next base: position 3,593 of record DATBIS010000064.1, read on the forward strand.
CACGCCCTTCGCCACCTCCTCGCGTGCACGCGGATCGATCCGCAGTCGATCACGCACGCGATCGGATGTGGCGAGGAGGCGGTGGGCGATCGCTATCAGCGAGGCGGCGGCAACGTCGCGAAGGCGATCGCAGAACGATGCGGGCTCGAGCGCGCGAGTGCGATCGACGTGAAGTCGTTCTGCGCCGCGCCCGTGCACGCGCTCGTCGTCGCGGCGGCGCTGATCGCCGCCGGTATCGAGGAGCGGGTCGTCGTGGTGGCGGGCGGGTCGATGGGCAAGCTCGGCATGAAGTTCGAGGGCGCGCTCGCGAAGGGATACCCCATCCTCGAAGACGTCCTCGCGGGGATGGCGGTGCTGCTGGAGCCCGCCGACGGGTCGAACGGCCCGGTCGTGCGCGCCGACGCCGTCGGACGGATGCCGGTGGAGGCGGGGAGCGCTCCGCAGGCCCAACTCGAGGCCTTGGTGGGGCGTCCGTTGGACGCGCTCGGCCTGTCGATCGACGCGATCGGCACCTACGCGACCGAGCTGCACAACCCCGAGATCACCGAGCCGCACGGCGGCGGGAACGTGCCGGATCGCAACTACAAGATGCTCGCGGGATTGGGCGTCGTGCGCGGCGAGCTGACGCGCGAGGACATCCCCCGGTTCGCCCGAGCCCACGGGGTCCCCGGCTTCGCACCGACCCAGGGACACATCGCGAGCGCGGTTCCTTGGCTTCCGCATGCCCTCGCGCGCATGAAGGCCGGAGACCTCCACTCGACGATGCTGATCGCGAAGGGATCGCTGTTCCTCGGGAGGCTGACCCGGCTGTGGGACGGCGTATCCGTGACGTTGGAAGCGTGAAAGGAGCTCGCGTGATCGAGGCGACGGCGGACACCTTCCAGGGGCTCAGCCGGGACGGGCACGTCCTCGTCGACATCTGGGGGCCGGCGTGCCGGCCCTGCCTGGCCCTGATGCCGGTCGTCGAAGCGCTGGCCGAGACCTACGCCGATCGCGTTCGATTCCTGAAGGTGAACGCGCCGGAGAACCGCAAGGTGTGTCGCGACCTGCGCGTGGCGGGACTGCCCGCCTATCTCACGATGCGTGACGGCGTGGAGGTCGAGCGCTTGACGGGCAACGGGGTCACGCCCGAGCAGATCGAAGCCTCGATCGTCCGGCTGTTGGGCGGCGCACCCGCGGTGGGACCGCCGGTACCGGAGCACCTGCGCGACGCCCGAGGGAGGTGAGGTTCGACATGGAGCTGCGAGGCAAGAGGGTGATCGCCCTCGGCGAGCGCGACAGCGTCCCCGGCGAGGCGATCGCCGAGGTGGCGCGGTCCGCCGGCGCCGAGGTGATCGAGATTCGCACGGAGTGCTTCGTCTGAACCGCCTCCGGGGCAATGGATCCGGACAACCAGGCGATGATCAAGAGGATCGTGGACGAGTTCGGCACCGACGTCGTGGTGATGCTCGGCGCCGCGGACCCGGAGGCCGTCGAGGTGGCGGCGGAAACGGTCCGGGACGGCGATCCGGCCTGGGTGGGTCCGTTGGCCGGGGTCCAGTTGGGACTCGACGTGGTGCACGTGTTCGAGGACGAAGTCAAGCGAGAGGCCGACCCGGAGGTGTACGAGGCCCAGATCGGCTTCTTCGAGATGGCCCTGGACACCGACGAGGTGAAGGCCGCGATGCGGCGCGTCCGCGGGGAGCCGGCGTGAACGCGATGCCTATCCGCCCGTGAGCGGGCGGTCCGGCGGCGGGAGCGGAGGCGCGAGCGCGTCGTCGTACCAGCTGCCGCCGCCCACCTCGCCTCCGTCGACGATCAACGTCTGCCCCGTGACGAAGCCGGCGTCGTCCCCGGCGAGGAACAGCACGGCCATCGCCTGATCGCGCGGCGTTCCCGCGCGCCGCAGCGGGACCTTCCCGAGGTACCGGTGCACCGCGGCTCGGGCTTCGGGATCGGCGTCGAGCTCGGCCTGGACCTCGGGCGTGATCGTCTCTCCGGGTGCGACGGCGTTCACCCGGATGCCGACGTGCCCGAGCTCGTGGGCGAACGCGGTCGTGAGCGCGCCGAGGGCGGCCTTCGATGCGTTGTAGATCGACTCGGGAGACTCGTTCCGGATCGCGTTCGCGCTCGTGATGTTCACGATCGACCCGGGGGCGCCTCGACCGATCAGATGGCGGGCGACGTCTTGCATCAGCAGGAACGGTGCGCGCACGTTCACGGCGAAGCAGGCGTCCAGCGCGTCCGGCGCAACGTCGAGTGCCGGCCCGTCGGGCTGGACCGCCGCGTCGTTCACGAGCACGTCGATCTCGCCGAGCACCTCGACCGCGGCGGGCACGATGGCCCGCACCTGGGCGACGTCCGCGAGATCGGCGGGATGGACGTGGAGCGGCCGGTCCCCGTGCTCGTCGCGCAGCGCGGTGAGCGCTCGCGCGTCCACGTCGGTCGCGAACACCCCGGCACCGGCGTCGAGGAACGCATCGACGATGGCACGGCCGATCCCGTGCGCGCCTCCGGTCACGAGCACGTGCTTGCCCTCGAACCGTTCGGTCACGCGCCACCTCGCATCTTCGGTCGATGGTCGACTGTTGACAGGAGGATGCTACGCTACGCCACCGTGACACCGCCGACCGGCCTGCGACCGCTGGACGCCCCGCGCTCCCTCGCGGAGGATGCGGCCGACCGCATTCGCGAGCAGATCCTCGCCGGTGGCTTTCGTCAGGGGGAACACCTCGTGGAGGCGAAGATCGCCCAGCAGCTGGGGATCAGCCGGGGTCCGGTTCGGGAGGCCTTCAAGCTCCTGCGCGCCGAGGGCCTGCTGCAGGACGAGCCGCGACGGGGGATCTTCGTCGTGAGCCTCACCGCCCAGGACGTTCGCGACATCTACGGGCTGCGCGCCGCGCTCGAGGGACGCGCCGCCCGGCTGATCGCGCGGGCCCGCGACCCGGAGGTCATCGCCCGCCTTCGCGAGCTCGCCGAAGGGATCGACGCCGCGGTCGCCACGGGGGACGCCGCGGCTGCGAGCCGGGCCGACCTCGCCTTCCACGAAGGCCTGTGCCGCCTGTGCGGGAACGCCCGCATCCACGAGGTCTTCGTCCGATACGTGCCGACCCTGCGCGCCCTGCTCCGACTCGACGAGCGGGTCGTGCGTTCGCTCGACGAGGTGTCGACGCAGCATCGCCCCCTGCTCGAGGCGATCGAGGCCGGCGACGAGGAGACGTCGTTGCTGCTCTTCGTCGAGCACGCCGAGCACGCGGGCGAGCTCATCGCCGGCGTGGTCGCGGCGAACGAATGACGTACCCGAAGTTGTCAACGGTTGACAATCTACCGCCGCGTACCCTAGCGTCCTGCGAGGGGACCGGACGGCGGGGGCACGCGATGAAACGGCGATTGATGAGGAACCTAGCGCTCGCGGTCGCGCTCGTCCTGATCGCCGGCGCGTGCGGCGGAAGCGCCGCGAGCCAGCCCTCGACGTCGGGGACCTCGAGCGGTTCACAGGGCCCGGTCGACCCCGCGTCGATCTCGGGCACGATCCGTCTGCTCTCCTATTCGGACGGATTCGACCCCGGCTACCTCGCGGACTTCGAGGCGACGTATCCGAACGTCAAGATCGAGACCTCCTCGATGGGTTCGAACGAGGAGGCGATCGCGAAGATCCAAGCCGGGTTCCAGGCCGACGTCGTGAACAGCTGCGTCGACGAAGCCACGCTCGAGATGGTGCAGAAGGGGATCTACGCCCCGCTGGACCTCGGCAGGCTCGAGCACTGGGACGACCTGTTCCCGTCGATGAGGGACCTGCCCGGGGTCGTGGTCGGCGGCCAGGCGTTCATGGTGCCCGTCGACGCCGGGACATCCGGGATCGTCTACAACGCCGACGTCGTCACCACGCCGCCCGACTCGTGGGCGGACCTCTTCGATCCGCAGTACGCGGGACGCGCCGGCATGGAGGACATCGCCGTCACGGCGCTCATGATCGCGGCGCTCACGAACGGCATCGACGACCCGATCAACATGGATTCGGCCCAGATCGAACAGATGAAGCAGTTCCTCATCGACCACAAGAGCCAGTTCCGGACGTTCTGGAAGGGCGACGCCGCGGTGAAGTCGTTGTTCAAGTCGGGCGAGATCGTGATCTCGTCGGGGTATCCCGACACCGCGAAATCCCTCACCAAGGAAGGGATCAACGCGAAGTTCGTCGTGGCGAGCGAGGGTCAGTTCCTGTGGGCGTGCGGCTACGGGATCACGCCCGACGTGGCCCCCGAGAACCTCGATGCGGCCTACGCGCTGCTGAACTACTACTCGAGCCCCGAGGCCGAGCTTTACGAGGCCGACGCCTGGAACTACCAGGTCGCGAACCAGAAGGTCCTCGAGATCGCGTCCCCCGAGCTCATCGAGCAGGCTTCCCTCGACGCGCCGTTCAACCTCGAGAACGCCATCCCCGCGAGCCCGCCGGCCAATCGTTCGGAGTGGGTGGCCGCGTGGACCGAGGTGAAGGCCTCCTAGCATGCCCACGCGAGGCTCCGCCTGGGGATGGCGGGTGTTCCTGGGCGCGGTGTATCTCTTCCTGTTCGGCCCGCTCGTCGTCCTGGTGTTGTTCAGCGTCAACGACTCCAACATCCTCGCGTTTCCCCTCGAGGGCTTCACCTTGCATTGGTACGTCGACGCCTGGCACGACGCCTTGCTGCGCGAGGCGATCCTCAACTCCGTCGTGGTCGCGTGCATCGTCGCGCCCGCGTGTCTCGTGCTCGGCACGCTCTCGGCGTTCGGGCTCACCCGATTCCGGTTCCGGGGGCGGGGTGTGATCGGCGGGCTGGTGGGCGCGCCCCTGATCCTGCCGTGGCTCATCATCGGCATCGCGGCGCTGATGTTCTACGTGCGCTACCAGATCGACCTGTCGCTGAAGACCGTCATCGCGACGCAGGTGGTGTGCACGTTCCCACTCGTAACGGCGATCGTGTCCGCGCAGCTGTTCCGGTTCCAGCGCGTCCAGGAGGAGGCCGCGATCGACCTCGGCTGCTCGCGGATGCAGGTGCTTCGCCTCGTGATCCTGCCGCACATCGCGCCCGCGCTCGCGGCGAGCGCGATCTTCGCGTTCACCTGGTCGTTCAACAACTACGAGATCAGCGCGTTCACGATCGGGTTCCAGCAGACCTTCCCGATCTGGGTGTATTCGAGCGTTCGCAACCCCGATCACACCGCCGTGGTGAACGCGATCTCCACCGTGATCTCGGTCGTGCAGGTCGCGCTGATCTGGGCGGGCCTGCGTCTGTTGCGCTCGCGGGGCGGCGACGCGGCCGTGACGGGCATCATCGCCGAGACCGAGGCCGTGGCCGCCACGGCGAGGGCCTAGCCGGTGGCCGCCGTCCCCGGCACGGTCGACGTGGTGTCGGCGCCCCGGCGCGCCGGACGCGCGCGGGGCGCCCTGGGGATCCTCTCGACGCCCGTGTTCCTGCTCGTGATCCTGTTCCTGGCTCCGATGGCGATCATGGCCTCGATGAGCCTGCTGCGGTTCCCCCCGAACACCGCGAGCGGCACGACGTTCTCCCACTACACCGACGTCGTCACGAACTCCCTGAACTGGAAGATCGCCTGGACGACGTTGCAGATCGGCACGACCGCGATGGTGATCATGCTCGCGGTCGCGATCCCGCTCGCGTACTACATGGTGTTCCGCGCGGGCAAGTGGGAGCTGTTCCTGCTCCTGTCGCTCGTGCTCGCGGACGAGCTCGCGCCCGTGGTGAAGATCTACGCGTGGCAGGTGATCTTGGGGCGCAACGGGATCGTGAACTGGCTGCTGCCCGGCCCCCCTCGATCCTGGCTGCTGTTCAGTCCGTTCGCGGTCATCCTCACGCTCGCCGCCACGTACATCACGTACACGACGATCCCGATCTACGCCGCGATGAAGGCGATCGACTCCTCGATGTTCGAGTCGGCCATCGACCTCGGCGCGGGGTGGTGGGTGCAGACCCGCCGGATCCTGATCCCGCTCGCGGCGCCCGGCATCTTCATCGCGATGATCCTCGTGTACATCCCGATGCTCACCGACTTCGTCACCGCCGACATCGTGGGCGGCACCGGCTCCTACATGATGGGGCAGCGGGTCCGCGATCTCATTCTGGGCGCGGGCGACTGGGGTGCCGGCTCGGCCCTCAACCTGATCCTGCTGGTGCTGTCCGTCGTCTTCTCGCTGGTCGCCTATCGGCTCGCCCGGTTGAACAGGATCCAAACGTGAGCGACCGGACGGCGGACGCGGGCGAGATCGTCGTCGAGCGCGTGACGAAGCGCTTCGGCGACGTCGTCGCCGTGCGCGACGTGTCCCTCACGATTCCCGGCGGAGAGTTCTTCTCGATGCTCGGACCGAGCGGGTGCGGCAAGACCACCACCCTGCGGATGATCGCCGGCTTCGAGAGCCCCGACGAGGGGCGGATCCTCCTGCAGGGTGGCGACGTCACGCGGGTGCCCCCCGCGAAGCGGAACGTCAACATGGTGTTCCAGGCCTACGGGCTGTTTCCGCACATGACGGTGGTCGAGAACGTCGCGTTCGGGCCGAAGATCCGCAAGCTTCCCCGTGCCGAGATCGACGAGCGGGTCGCCGACGTGATCCGCACCGTCCGACTCGAAGGGCTCGAGGATCGCCGGCCGGGAGCGTTGTCCGGGGGTCAGCAGCAGCGCGTGGCGCTGGCGCGTGCGCTCGTGAACCGGCCCGCGGCGCTGCTGCTCGATGAGCCGCTCGGCGCGCTCGACCTGAAGCTCCGCAAGGAGATGCAGCTCGAGCTCAAGTCGATCCAGCAGCGGACCGCCACGACGTTCGTGTACGTCACCCACGACCAGGAAGAAGCGATGACGATGTCGGATCGCATCGCGGTGATGCGCGACGGCGTCGTCGAACAGCTCGCCACGCCGCGCGAGCTCTACCAGCGGCCCGCGAGCGCGTTCGTCGCCGGATTCATCGGAACCTCGAACCTTCTCCATCTCCGGGTCGACCGCCGCGAGGACGGCCTGGTGGTCTGCGACCTGGGCGAGGACCAGCGGCTCCTCGCCGTCGACGGGGACGGGATCTCGGGAGAGCGCATCACCGTCACCGTGCGGCCCGAGTGGATCAAGCTCACGTCGGAGGAAGCGATCGCGCGCACCTGTCGCGTGCACGGCACGGTCGTCGACGTCGTCTATCTGGGCTCGGTGACCCAGCTCATCGTGATACTCGGGACGGGCGAGCGCCTCACCGTGCACCAGCTGAACGACCGGATCGAGGCGCAGGATCCCCGCCCGGGCGAGCGCGTGACGCTGCACTGGGCCGCCGAGCACAGCTACGTGATCGGCTCGACTCCATGAAGGGGGAACGAGGGTGACCACCACGCACAGCCTCACCGCCGAGCAGATCGTGACCGACGCGAAGCGATACACGCTCTACGACTGGTCAGCGCAGTCGGCGGTGTCGCCGCTCGCGATCGACCACGCGAAGGGCGTGTACATGTACGGCACGGACGGCCGGCGATGGCTCGACTTCAGCTCGCAGCTGATGGGCGTGAACATCGGCCACGGCGACGAGCGCGTGATCGCGGCGATCGCGCGCCAGGCCGAGCAGCTCGCGTACATCTCGCCGTTCCAGGCGTTCGAGGGCCGCGCGGTCCTCGGCCGGATGCTCGCGGATCGGTGGCCCGGTGATCTCGAGAAGACGTTCTTCACGCTCGCGGGCGCGGAGGCCAACGAGAACGCCGTGAAGATCGCGAAGCTCGTCACCGGACGGCACAAGGTGCTCGCTCGCTATCGCTCGTACCACGGGGCGACGTACGCCACGATGATGCTCACCGGTGACCCGCGCCGCTGGCCGAACGAGACCCCGCCGATGCCCGGCGTGGTGCACGTGCTCGACCCGTATCACGGGCCGGAACGAGGCTTCGACGATGCGGCAACCGCCCTCGCACTGCTCGAGGAGACGATCGAGCTTGAGGGCCCCCAGACCATCGCGGCGTTCATCCTGGAACCGGTCACCGGCACCAACGGGATCCTTATCCCGCCGGACGGGTACCTGCAGGGCGTCCGCGAGCTCTGCTCTCGCCACGGGATCCTGATGATCGCCGACGAGGTGATGTGCGGCTGGGGACGCACGGGGGAATGGTTCGCGGTGGACCACTGGGGAGTGGTGCCCGACCTGCTCACGACCGCGAAGGGTCTGACCTCCTCGTACGCACCGCTCGGTGCGGTCGCGATGTCTCCCGACGTGGCGAGGCACTTCGACGACCGGGTCTTCTGGGGTGGCCTCACGTACAACACGCACCCCATCGGGGTCGCGGCGGCGATCGCGGCCGTGAACGTGCTCGAGGAGGACGACCTCGTCGGCAACGCGAAACGGCTCGATCCCGTGATGCGAGCCCATCACGAGGCGCTCGCGGCGAAGCACCCCAGCGTCGGCCGTGTTCGGAACATCGGTCTGTTCGGCATCCTCGAGCTCGTGAAGAACCGGGACACGCTCGAGCCGCTCTCACCGTTCAACCAGATGAACGAGACCATGCAGCGCGTGAACCGCTTCCTGCTCGACAACGGGCTCGCGACGTTCATCCGGTGGTGGAACGTGATGACCAACCCGCCGCTGTGCATCACCGAGGATCAGCTCGCCGAGGGATTCGAGATCATCGACCGCGCGCTGGACATCGCCGACGCGGCCATGGAGGCCTAGGTGGACGAGCGTATCGGGTTCATCGGTCTGGGGATCATGGGTCGGCCGATGGCGCGCAACCTCCTCGCGGCGGGGTACGCGCTCACCGCGCACTCGCGCTCGCCGGGCCCCGTCGACGAGCTGGTGGCCGCCGGCGCCGCGCGAGCGGGCTCCCCCGCCGACGTGGCGCGCGCCTCCGACATCGTGATCACGATGCTGCCCGATACACCCGACGTCGAGTCGGTGCTGCTGGGTCCCGGCGGCGTCCACGAGGGCGCGGCCGATGGCTCGGTCGTCGTCGACATGAGCTCGATCGACCCAGGCCCGGCACGCGCGATCGCGAGGCGGTTCGCGGAGTTGGGCGTCGCGATGCTGGATGCACCCGTCTCCGGTGGGGAGCGCGGCGCGATCGACGGGACGCTGTCGATCATGGTCGGCGGCGACGCGGCCGCGTTCGAACGCACGAAGCCCGTCCTCGGCGTCCTCGGTTCCTCGGTCGTGCACGTGGGTTCGAGCGGTGCCGGCCAGGTCTGCAAGGCAGCGAATCAGCTGGTCGTCGCCGCGACGATCGAAGCCGTTGCCGAAGCCCTCGCGCTCGCCGAGCGCTCGGGGGTGGATCCGGCCAAGGTCCGCGAGGCGCTGCTCGGCGGGTTTGCCGGGTCCAAGATCCTCGACGTGCACGGTCGCCGGATGCTGGACCGCGCGTTCGACCCGGGTTTCCGCGTTCGCCTGCATCGCAAGGACGCGCGCATCGTGATGGAGCTCGCCGCCGAGGTGGGCGCCCGCGTCCCGTCGTTCGCCGTGGTGACCGATCAGCTCCAGCAACTGGTGGACGCGGGCGGCGGCGACCTCGATCATGCCGCCCTGTTCACGCTCGTTGCCGACGGTGGATGACGTCACCGGCGTCCTGACCGCTCCGCCTCCCCGGTTCGAGCACGACGACGTTGTGCGGATCGCGCGGGAGGTGTTCGGCCTGGACGCCGAGGTCGAGCGCCGATTCGCCTCCGAGCGCGACCAGAACTTCCAGCTCGTGCTCGTCGGGAACGAACGCAAGGTCCTGAAGATCTCGAACGCCGGCGAGCGTGCCGACGTCCTCGACATGGAAACGCGCGCCGCCCTGCACGCGCTGGACGCCGACCCGACGCTGCCGGTCGCGCGACCGCGACCGATCGCCGCGGACCCGGATGTGTACGTGGGCGTCGTGGACGGTCGCGAGCCGGGCGTCGCGCACATGGTCCGGTTGTTCGATCACGTGGACGGCCGCGGCTCCACCGAGGGCATGGACCTGGACCTGGACGCCCTGTGGGACTACGGCGTGATGGTGGGCCGGCTGAGCGCGGCGATGCGCGGGTTCTTCCACCCGGCCGCCGGACGCGTCCTGCTCTGGAACGTCGGGCATTGCCTCGAGCTGAGGCCGATGACGCCCGACATCGAGGACGACGGACGAAGGGCGCTGGTTCGGCGCGTGTTCGATCGTTTCGAGTCCCACGTGCTGCCGGTGTGGCCGCGCCTTCGCGCGCAGGTGATCCACGGCGACCTCACACTGGACAACGCGCTCGTGAACGAGCGCGGGCGGATCGTCGGGATCGTCGATTTCGGCGACATGGCGCACGCCGCGGTGCTGGCCGACCCGGTCTCGGCGCTGGACTCCACCCTGTCGGTTCGGCGAGACGACGAGCTGTTCGCGGCGGCACACGCGCTCGTGGACGGGTTCGAGTCGCGCGTGCCGCTCGAGGCTGAAGAACGCGCGCTCATCGGGGACGTTCTCACCGCCCGGCTTGCGCTGACGGTCACGATCTCGGCCTGGCGCGTGCGCCGCTACCCCGAGAACGCCGACTACATCCAGGGATGGGACCGGGCGGCGTGGAGCATGCTCGAGCAGTTCGACGAGCTGGGCTTCGACGAGACCGCCGCGCGGTTGGGCGCGCGGCCTCCCCGACCGGCGACGGCAGAGCTGATCGCGCGCCGGGACCGCGTCTTCGGCACCGCGCTGTCTCCGCTGACGTACTCCGAGCCCCTCGACCTCGTCCGCGGCGACGGCGTCTGGCTCGAGGACGTCACCGGCCGCCGTTTCCTCGACGCGTACAACAACGTGCCGGTCGCGGGGCACGCGCACCCGCGGGTCTCGGGGGCGATCGCGCGGCAGTCACGACTGCTCAACACGAACCTCCGCTACCTGCACCCGTCGGCGATCGAGCTCGCCGAACGCCTGGTCGCCTCGATGCCCACGGGGTCGGCGCTGGACACGGTGTTGTTCGTGAACGCGGGCAGCGAGGCCACCGACCTCGCCTGGCGCCTCGCCGTCGCCGCGACGGGGAACGCCGGCGGGCTCGTGACCGCGCACGCGTACCACGGGGTCACGACGATCGCGACCGCCCTCTCGCCCGAGGAATGGCGCGGCGGCTGGACGCCCGGCTTCGTCGCTCCCTTCGCGCCGCCGGACGCCTACCGGGGCGACGGCGACGATCCGGGCACGACGACGGCGTCGGTCGAGGCCGCGATCGCGCGGCTCGCCGAGCTCGGTTGCACGCCGGCCGCCCTGTTCCTCGACCCGCTGTTCACGAGCGACGGCATCCTCGTCCCACCGACCGAGTCGGTGCGCGCGCTGTGCGAGCGGGTTCGGGAGGCCGGCGGCCTCGTCGTCGCCGACGAGGTGCAGGCCGGCTACGGTCGCACCGGCACGCACCTCTGGTCGTTCGCGGCGCTCGGGATGGAACCCGATCTCGTCTGCCTCGGCAAGCCGATGGGGAACGGGCACCCGATCGCCGCCGTCATCGCGCGGCGCGAACACGTCGAGCGCCTGGGCGAGACCGCGGAGTTCTTCAGCACGTTCGGGGGCAATCCGGTGGCCGCCGAGGCCGGGCTCGCCGTGCTCGACGTCATCAGGGACCGACGCCTGATCGAGCGCGCGGCGACCGTCGGCGCACGCCTTCGCGCGGGTCTCGAGTCGCTCGCGTCGACCCACGCTCCGGTCGGCGACGTTCGCGGCGCCGGCCTGCTGCTCGGCGTCGATCTCGTGCGCGACCGCGACTCGCGCGAGCCCGATGCGGCGCTCGCCGAGCACGTGCTGGACGGGATGCGGGATCGCGGCGTGCTGATCGGCTCGACCGGTCCCGCCGGCAACGTGCTGAAAGTTCGGCCCCCGCTCGTCATCTCGGTCGAGGAAGCCGACGTGATCGTGCGGACCCTCGACGAGACCCTCGCAGCCCTCATCTGAAGGCTTCCGCGCCGCCGAGCGAGGAAGGATTGAGTCAGCGGCGGCTGATGAAGTCCCTCGCGAGCGAGGGCGGAGCACAGGCCAGCCAGCCGTCCACGAGCGCGTCACGGAGGGCTCGTCGCGAGACCCGCTTCAGCTGAATCAGGACGGCCGCGTACCCGTCGAAGTGCGGGATCGTGAAGAAGGCCTCCGGCTGTGCGCCGAGCACCGCTTCCTTCTCGACGAGATCGTCCACGCGAACCGCGAGGATCGGTCCGTCGGGCGGCGTCACGTCTCCGAAACGTCGAACGTCGGCCTTGCTGAACGGTCGCTCCCACGCGAAGGTCTTGCGCTCGACGCTCCAGGCGCGAAGGCCGCGGCGGTCGTCTTCGACGACCGCCGGAAGCTCGGACGCGATCCGAGCGACGTCGTCGAACGTCACTGGACGGCGGCTCATCAGGATCGGCCCGGCGTCGCCGTCGAGGCCTCGAAGAGCTCCCATTGGCCCGGCACGCCCCGGAGATCGAACGAGCCGAGTGACGTGAAGACGAGATCCGTGCCGGTCGCGAGTTCTCGAACCGTTCGGGTCACGACGACTCGGCTCTCGTCCGCGATACCAAGCACCCGCGAGGCGATGTGCACGCCGATCCCGCCGACGTCGTTCTCCCCGACGTCGATCTCACCCGTGTGAACCGCGGCGCGGATACCGAGCCCGGACTCGGCGACTGAGCGCATCAGCCCGAACGCGCATTGCAGCGCCCGGGTCGGCGTCTCGAACGTCGCAAGGATCCCATCGCCTGTGGTCTTCACGAGGCGGCCGTGGAATCGATCGACCTCGGTCTTCGCCGCTCGATCGTGACGCTCGAGGAGCTGGCGCCACCTTCGATCGCCGATCGCGGCCGCTCGCCCCGTCGAGTCGACGATGTCGGTGAAGAGGATCGACGCCAGCACCCGGTCGGCGTTCTGAGCCGCCTGGAAAGAGCTGATCTGTTCATCCGTCCACGCGTATCGCTCGGCGTAAGGGCTCGTTGGGCCGGTGCCCGCCGGCTGATACGTCAGCAGCACGACACCCGTGTCGAAGGTGCGAGTGCCGACGAGTCGCAGGTGCGACGTGTCCCGACCCTCGAGGAACAGCCGCTTGCCGCTTCCGAGGACGATGGGAAAGACCATCAGCCGAATCTCGTCGACGAGGTCGTGCTCCATCAGTTCGTCGACGAGATCGGCACTGCCCAGAACCAGGAGTTCACCCTCGGACCGTTGCTTGATCTCGCTGACCTCGTCGGCAACGCTCCCGCGCAGGATCCTCGTGTTGTCCCAGGAGACCGATCGCAGAGTCGACGAGACGACGTACTTGTCCAGCTTGTTCATCGTTTCAGCGAACTCGTTCTCGCTCGACGTCGTCGGCCAGTAGGCCTGGAAGATCTGGTAGGTGACGCGCCCCAGCAGGAAACCGCTCGCCGCGGCGAGCTCCTCGAGCTTGAATTGCTCCTGCTCTTCGCTCGATCCCTGAAGGGCCCACGCGTTCTTGCCGTCTCGGTGCTCCTCGTGTCCGGGCGCCTCCATGACCCCATCGAGGGTGACGAACTCCGACACGATCAGCCTCACCGCGAAACCCCTCCGTTCACGCCACGAACCTCGGTCCCATCAGCGATCCCACTTCGTCGTGCAGATGCACCCTAGACGGTGAGAGCATCTGGAGATGCTCCACGTCCTTGCTGCCACACCGGACGGCCTGCACGCGTTCGACGAACGAGGCAGCGCGGGAGACGTCCAGCACGCCGGCCGGAGCGTGACCGCGATCGTGCGTGACGGCCCCCAACTGTGGGCGATCATGGACGGTTCGGAGATCTGGCACGCTCCCGAGGACGCGTGGCATCACGTTGCGACGCTCGAGGGTTTGCGGGCCACCTGCCTCGCGATGACCGATGCGATCCACGTGGGCTCGTCCGAAGCCCGCCTGTTCCGTCTCACCGACGGCTCGCTCGAGCCCGTCGATGCGTTCGACGCTGCGGAGGGACGCGACACCTGGTACACGCCCTGGGGCGGACCTCCCGCCACCCGGTCGATCTCCGAGTGGGGCGACGACGTCTACGTGAACGTGCACGTCGGCGGCATCCTGCACACGAACGACGGCGGCGCGAGCTGGAACCCGACGATCGACATCGATGCCGACGTGCACCAGGTGGCGACGGCCGAGGGCCTCGTGCTCGCGGCCGGCGCCGGCGGGCTGTCGACCAGCACCGACGGCGGCGCGACCTGGACCCTGCGCACCGATGGACTCGAGGCCCGGTATTCGCGAGCGGTCGTGGTCTACGGCGATCAGGTGCTCGTCTCCACCTCGCAGGGCCCGCGGGGTGGCCGCGCCGGGGTGTATCGGGCGGGGCTGGAAGGCGGCGCGTTCGAGCGATGCCGCGAGGGGCTCCCGACGTGGTTCGACGACAACATCGACTCGTATTGCCTCGATGCGCTGAACGACGGCTCGTTCGCCGCGTTGGGGACCGCGGACGGGCGCCTGTTCGGCTCGGACGACGGCGGCGTCACGTGGGGCGAGCTCGCCGCGGGGCTTCCGCCCGTGCAGCACCTGCTCCTCGTGCCCGACTAGTCCTCGCTCAGGACGCGAAGAACTCCTTCAGCACCGGCCCGAGCACCGTCATGTCCACGTTGTGGCCCTGCCCGTCGAGGAAACGGACCTGCCCGTTCGGGATCGCGTCGGCGAGCGCCTTTGCCGTCTCCCGCATCCACGGCATGTCGGCTCCCCCGGCGACCACCAGGGCCGGCACTTTCACGTTTGCCGCGCGGTCGGCCGGAATGGAGTAGTCGGCCATGATCCGCGCGTCGTACGCGAGCGTGTGGGCCAACGCTTCGGTGGCGGCCCACCACGGCTCGGATCGCGCGCCGGCCACGAACTCGGCGGGCATCCCGACGACCTTCGACATGAAGAACTCCACGGCGTCGTCGCGACGGCCCTCGGCGATCATCGTCTCGTATTGCTGCACCTGATCCGCGGGCGGCTTCGGCACCCCTTCCGGGATGAACGGCGGCTCCCACATCGCGAGCTTCTCGATCGGCAGCCCGCTCCCCGCCGCGAACATCGCCAGCACGGCACCGGACGACGAACCCCACAGGTGCGCCGATCCCCCGGCCGCCTCGAGCATCGCCTCGATGTCCTCGATCTCGCGCTCGATCGCGTACGGAGAGGTGTCCCCGCTGTCGCCGCGACCACGCCGGTCGTAGTTCAGCACGGTGAAGTCGGTGGCGAGGTTCTCGGCGAGCTGGGCGTCCGCCATCCGATCGACCGAGCCGCCGCACACCAGGATCACGGCCGGTCCCCGGCCCATTCGATCGAACGCAATCGAAGTGCCGTCCCTCGAAGTCGTCGTTTCCATGACAACTCCTCCCTTCCTCCGACCACCCTACGGCCGATCGCGCGGACGCGTCTCCGACGTCTGCGATGATGCGCGCGTGGAGAAGCTGACGAGCGCGAACGCCTACCTGAGCGGGCTGCGTGGCGAGCAGCGAACGGCGATCCACGCCCTGCGCGACACGATCGCGAAGGTCGCCCCGGAGGCCGAGGACGCCGTCGTGTACGGGATGCCCGGGTTCAAGCTTCACGGCAAGTCGTTCGTCGGCTACATGGCGTTCAAGGACCATTACAGCTTCTTCCCGATGAGCCCGTCGGCGATCGACGCCCATCGCACGGAGCTCGGCGAGCACGTGACGGGGAAGGGCACGATCAGCTTCGACTACGGCGAGCGCCTGCCGGCAGCGTTGATCGCGAAGGTCGTGAAGACGCGCCTCGCGGAGATCGAGATGCGCCGCGGGCGGTCCTAGCCCATCAGGTCGAGCAGCTTCGTCGTCGTGTTCCAGTTGCGGATCGTGACGCTCGGATAGATCGGCGATCCGATGATCCTGTTGAGCCGGCTCTGCGTGGCCTTCGCCGTGAGCCTCGAGAAGTACAGGACGCCCGCTCCGGCGTGCGCCTCGTCGACGGCCGGATTCGTGGGCACCTGCTGGATCGCCGTCTTCGCCGTGAGCGGCTCCTTGAGGAAGATCACGTCGTACCGGTAGTCTCCGGGTTGGGATCCGAATCCCTTCGGCGCGCGCTCGACGACCGCCCGGAGCCGGCTCTTGCTCCGCACCACCACCGTCGGGACGTAGTCGAATGCCGCCGCGAGCATCGTCTCGATACGCCGCGTGAGCTCGGCCGAACGACCGTCCGATGCGAAGAGCACGTTCCCGCTCTGAATGTAGGTCGACACCCGTTCGAACCCGTTCTCCTCGAAGCACGCCTTCAGCGCGGGCATCTTGATGAGGTTCCTGCCGCCCACGTTGATGCCGCGCAGCAGCGCGACGTAGCTCGTCACGTGGTCATCGCTTCGCGGGAAGCGATCGCGCGTACGTCACGCCGATCTTCACCCACTTCGCGAGCTGCTGCTTCGTGCGGAGGTCTTCCGAGGAGACGCGGAGCCACCCGGCCATCTCCTTGCCGCGCATTTCCATCGGGCGAGCCTTCGTCGTGGCGACGAGCTTCTCCGATTGCTCGGGATCGACGCGAACGAGCGCCCCGCCCTGCCCGCTCGCGGCGACGGCCATGTTCCCTCCGATCATGAAGCCGAGCCCGCCGAACATCTTCTGCTCGGAGAGACCGTCCTCTCCCCCGAGCAGCTCACGCATCCGGTCGGCGAGGTTCTCGTCGTACGCCATCGCCGCGATCGTACGTGATACTTCCCGCATGACACGACCGTCGATGTTCGAGTTCGCCGGTGGTTCGCCCGCCTTCCTCGCGCTCGCGGCGGCGTTCCACGAGCGCTGCCTTGCCGATCCGGTGCTCGCGCATCCCTTCTCGCATCCCGGCAACCCCGAGCACGTCCAACGGCTCGCAGACTACTGGGGGGAAGTGTTCGGTGGTCCTCCCTTGTATTCGGAGTCCTTCGGCGGACACTCCGCGATGGTCGAGATCCACGCAGGTCAGGGAGCCGACGACGAGCTCGGGGTGCGGTTCGTCGAATGCTTCGTCCGGGCGGCCGACGACGCGAACTTGCCGGCCGACCCGGAGTTCCGCTCCGCTCTGCGCGCGTACATGGAGTGGGCGGTCGACGAGGTGATGGCCTACTCGCCGCCCGGAAGCTCCGTGCCGCCCGACCTCCCGCTTCCCAAGTGGGGCTGGAACGGCCCCAAGTAGGCCGGCCCCCGCCGCGGCTACGATCCGTTGCTGTGGGCGAGCACTCGCGTCGGGAGGTGGCCCGTCGGGCCGGCATCGATCCCGGCTACCTCGATCGGCTGGTCGAGCTCGGCATCCTGACGCCGGACCCAGGAGACACGTTCTCCCGGGGCGACGTGCGTGCCGCGCGCTGGATAGCGAGCTTCGACCGGGCGGGGGTACCACTCGACGAACTGGGGGCGGCCGTCCGCAACGGCGCGCTCTCGTTCTCCTACCTCGACGTGAGTGCGTTCGACCGGTTCGCCGAGGTCAGCGGTACGACCTTCGGCGAGCTCAGCGAGCACACGGGCGTTCCCATGGATCTCCTGAAAGTGGTGCGCGAGGCGGTCGGGTTCGCGGAGCCGGGACCGGACGACGGCGTCCGCGACGACGAGCTCGTGGTCGTGCGCGCGATCGAGCTGCAGCTCGCGAGCGGAGTCCGGCCCGTCGTCATCGAGCGCTGGCTCCGGGTCTGCGCGGACGGCGTGCGCCGGATCGTCGAGACGGAAACCGACGCGTGGCGCACCGATGTGGAGATCCCCCTCCTCGAAGGAGGGATGTCCGAGGTCGAGATGCTCGAGACCCAGGCCGAGCTTGGCTCTCGCTTGGCGCCACTCATCGAGGAAGCGCTCCTCGCGATCTACCACGGACAGCAGGAGCACGCCTGGAGCAATGCAGCGGTCGAGGACATCGAGGCAGCCCTCGAGCGGGCGGGCTTGCACACGCGGCTGCACCACCCGCCGGCGGTGTCGTTCCTGGACGTCACCGGCTACACGCGGCTCACGGAGGAGCGCGGGGACGAGGCCGCGGCGGATCTCGCGGGGCGACTGTCGACGCTGGTACGGCGTTGCTCCCAGGAGCACGGCGGGCAACCCGTGAAATGGCTCGGCGACGGCGTGATGTTCTACTTCCCCGATCCTGGGCCAGGCGTGCGGGCTGCGCTCGACATGGTCGAGGGCGCAGCTCTCGAATCGTTTCCGCCGGCTCGCGTGGGGATCCACGCCGGACCGGTGGTGTTCCAGGAAGGTGATTACTTCGGCCGGACGGTGAACATCGCCTCACGGATCGCCGAGTACGCCAGGCCGGGCGAGGTGCTGGTGAGCCGGGAGGTCGTGGACGCGGCGAAGGGATCGCCGCTGACGTTCACCGAGATCGGGCCGGTCGAGCTGAAGGGCGTGTCCGGCACCTTGCGGCTTCTCTCGGCTCACCGAGCAGCCTGAAGGCCGCCGACCGGCCGCCGACCTTCACGGCTGGCGGAGCACGATCCGGTCTCGCTCGGCGAGGTCCGACCGCCGCTCCAGCCGGCATGCGATGCGATGCAGCAGCGAGGCCGTCGCAACCGAGGCCCGGGACGCGAACCGCTCGCCGGCCTCCGTGCGGACGACCGACCGCTCCACGTCCCTCCGGATCTCGTCCTGGCGAAGATCGCCGAGCTCCTTGTGGAACGTGGTGATCAGCACTTGCATCTCCTCCATCCG
Source organism: Actinomycetota bacterium (assembly GCA_036556805.1). Taxonomy (GTDB): domain Bacteria; phylum Actinomycetota; class UBA4738; order UBA4738; family HRBIN12; genus DATBIS01. Next base: position 22,102 of record DATBIS010000064.1, read on the forward strand.
GCCATGTATCTTGACGTCAAGATACTTGAGGAGTGCCTTTATGTCAAGAAATTTGACGAGAAGGAATCGAGGTACCGCGAGGGACGGCGTCGACGAGCACGTCGAACGGGCCACCCGCGAGTTTCCCGAGATCGACCCCTCCGTCGAAGGGATCGTCTCGCGGATCGACAAGCTCGCGCGCTATCTCACGAGGAGCACGGGCGACGCGCTCGCGCGTCACAACCTCAGCGAAGGCGAGTACAAGGTCCTGGTGAAGCTGCAGCTCGCCGGCAAGCCGTACCGCATGTCCCCCGGCGACCTCAGCCGCATCCTGCTGCTGTCGACCGGCGCGATGACGAACCGCCTCGATGGACTCGAGCAGCGCGGGCTCGTCCGGCGCAGGCCGGACCCGCACGACCGCCGCGGCGTGCTCGTAGAGCTCACGGCGAAGGGTCGCGACGTGCTCGCCGCCGCCGTTCACGAACAGGCGGCGAGGGAGTCTCGACTGATGGAGGTCCTCGGCGACGACGAGAAGGAAGACGTCACCGACCTTTTGCGAAAGCTGCTGATCCACCTGGAGGAGCTACTGGGTCCGGCGCCGCGCCGCCGGGATCAGGCCGAGTCCTGACCGAGCGCGATTCAGCGGACCCTCTCCCCGGCGGCCGTGGCACACTCCCCCTCGGGGCTCGACCATGACGGTGCGCACGGCTCGAAGGATCGCCTGGCTCCTGTTGGGGCTGGACCTGTTCCTCACGGCCGCCGGCATCGCGTTGGTCGTCCTGAACCTCGACACGGAGCTCCCGCCCGGGCCGAGCTCTGTGCTGAGCGACGCCGCCATCCTGCTCGCGTTCCTGCCGTTCGGCCTGGTGGGCGCCTTGATCTTCTCGCGGCAGCCCGGCAACCCCATCGGCTCGATCTTCCTCGTCACGGGCATCGGTATGGCGATCGGGATCACGTCGTTCGAGTACGTGATCTACGCGGACCTCACGAACCCCGGCTCCCTACGGGGGGTGGACTGGGCGCTGCGGGTGAGCCTGTGGCTGTCCGTGGTACCCCTCGCGGCCTATCTGCTCCTGTTCCTGTTGTTCCCCGACGGCCACCTGCCGTCCCGGCGGTGGCTCGCCGTCGCCGGCCTCGCGCTCGTGTCGATGACCTGGCTCGAGGCCAACAACGTCGCCCCGGAGACGATCCCGTTCGAGCCTGCTCGCGCGCTCGCGACCGCGGCGATGGTCCTGTGCGCGGCGGCGCCGCTGTTCCGCTACCGCGTCGCGGGAGCGGAGGAACGCGAACAGATCCGGTGGTTCGCGTTCGCGGCCCTGCCGGCGGTCGCCTTCCTCGGAGGGCAGCTGTACATCAACCCGACGGACCTGTACCTGGTCCCGGCGTTGCTCACGACGGCGGCGGTCCCGTTCGCGACGGCCGTCGCGATCTTCCGCCACCGGCTCTACGACATCGACCTCATCGTCAACCGCGCGCTCGTCTACGGCGGGCTCGCTGCCTTCGTGTCGATCGTGTACGTGCTCATCGTCGTCGTGGTGGGCGCGTTCGTCGGTGCGACCGAGTTCCTCTCGCTCGTCGCGACCGGCATCGTCGCCGTGGCATTCCAGTCCGTGTACCACCGCATGCAGGCCGTCGCGAGGCGATGGGTGTACGGCGATCGCGCGACGCCGTACGAGACGCTCGCGTCGCTCTCCGGCCGTCTCGCCGAGTCGTATTCGATCGAGGGGATCCTCCCGACGATGGCACGGGTGCTCGCGAACGGGACGGGGGCCACGCGCGCCGAGGTGTGGCTGCGGGTGGGCTCCGAGCTCCGGCCGGCAGCTTCGTGGCCTCCCGAGAACGGCGGGACGTCCTCGCCCGTTCCCGTACGCGAGGACACGCACCCCCGGATCGCCACCGCGACGCGGATCGAGGCTGCGACGCGCGAGGCGGACGTCCGGCACCAAGGTGAGCTGCTCGGCGCGTTCGTCGTCACCAAGCCGCCGAACGACCCGTTCACCTCCGCCGAGGAGAAGCTCCTCGCCGATCTCTCCTCGCAGGCGGGGCTGGTCCTTCGCAACGCGGTGCTCATCGCCGACCTCCGCGCGTCGCGCCAGCGCCTCGTCTCCGCACAGGACGAGGAGCGGCGGAAGATCGAGCGCAACCTGCACGACGGCGCGCAGCAGCAGCTCGTGGCGCTGGCCGTGAAGATGCGTCTGATCGAGGGCATGGCGAACAAGGAGTCGGAGCACCAACTCGCGGAGCTCGCGCACGGCCTCGTCGGCGAGATCGGGGACGCACTCGAAAGCCTGCGCGAGCTCGCGCACGGCATCTACCCGCCGCTGCTCGCCGACCAGGGGCTCGCGGCGGCGCTCTCGTCGCAGGCGCGCAAGGCGACGATCCCGGTCGACGTGGACGCCGACGGCCTCGGCCGGTATCCGCAGGAGGTCGAGGCAGCGGTCTACTTCTGCTGTCTGGAGGCCTTGCAAAACGTCGGGAAATACGCGAACGCGACCGCCGCGCGGATCACGCTCGCCGAGGCCGCCGGCGTCCTGAGGTTC
>DATBIS010000065.1:0-13515 GCA_036556805.1 Actinomycetota bacterium
ATGGAGTCCGGGCCGACTCCCGTCGACTCCAAGATCTTTCCCGAGTGCCCCCGGCAGGATTCGAACCTGCGCTTCCGGCTCCGGAGGCCGGCACTCTATCCCCTGAGCTACGGGGGCTCTTCGTCGAGTCTAGCAACGGCCGTGCCGTGGATTCGACGGGGATATGCTGCCCGAATGCCCGCCGAGCCCCCATCATCCGAGGATCCGCCGCACGTTCTGCTGGTCGACGACGACCCCGTGATCATGCGGCTGCTCGAGGTGAACTTCGGCCTCGAGGGCTTCCGGGTTCGCACGGCGACCAACGGCGAGGACGCGCTCGAACGCGCCGCCGAGGAACGTCCCGACGCGGTGGTGCTCGACGTGATGATGCCCGGCATCGACGGCTGGGAGGTCTGTGTGCGGATGCGGGAGCAGCCGGGTCTCGCCGACGTTCCCGTGGTGCTCCTCTCGGCGCGCGGCGAGGACGACGACCGGTCCCGTGACTACGCTCTGGGCCACGTGGAGTACGTGACGAAGCCGTTCGATCCCGCCGAGCTGATCGCCGTGGTTCGGCGGCACCTCGCCGCGGGTGAGCCGGCGTGATCGAGCAACGCCTCGCGACGCTCGTCGCGGAGGCCGTGACGAAGGCGGCCTCCGACCTCGGGCTCGAGCCCCCGTTCCCAGAGCCGTCGTTCACCCCGTCGAAACAGAAGGAGCACGGCGACTTTGCGTCGAACATCGCGCTCCGGCTCGCCTCGGCCACCGGCCGGAGCCCGCGGGAGGTCGCCGAGGCCATCGCGGCCTCGCTGCCGTCGGCCGATTTCCTCGAGAAGGTGGAGGTCGCCGGTCCGGGCTTCCTGAACTTCTGGGTCACCGACGACTGGATGCACGCGGTCGTGCGCGAGATCGCGTTCCGCGGACCCGCGTACGGCCGGGCGGAGCCGAACGGGAAGAGGATCCAGGTCGAGTTCGTGAGCGCGAACCCGACCGGGCCGCTCCACCTGGGGCACGCGCGCAACGCAACCCTCGGCGACGCGGTCGCGCGTCTGCTCGGCGCCGCGGGATGGGAGGTCGAGCGCGAGTTCTACTGGAACGACGCCGGGGGACAGATGGACCGCTTCGGGGCCTCCGTCGAGGCCCGCTACCTGCAGCTGCTGGGGCGGGATGCGGACGTCCCGGAGGACGGCTACCACGGGGACTACGTCGGGGACCTCGCGAGGCAGATCCTTGAGGAGGTGGGGCCCGGCCTCGCCGACCTCCCGCCCGAGGACCGGATGCCGCGGCTTCGCGAGGAGGGCGCGAGGCGCGTGCTCGCGTGGACGCGGCGCACCCTCGAGCGGTTCGGCGTGCGCTTCGACACCTACTTCTCGGAGCGCTCGCTCGTGGAGCGCGGCGAGATCGCCGCGGCGATCGACCGGCTGCGGGAGGCCGGGGCCGTGTACGAAGCCGAGGGGGCCGTGTGGTTCCGGTCGACGGCGTACGGCGACGACAAGGACCGACCGCTCATCCGAGGCACCGGCGCGCACACGTACTTCGCGGCCGACTGTGCGTATGTCGTCGACAAGTTCTCCCGCGGCTTCGATCGCGCCCTGTACGTCTGGGGTGCCGACCATCACGGTCACGTCGCGCGCGTGCGAGGCGCGGCGGTCGCGCTCGGCTACGACCCCGACGCGGTCGAGTTCCTCATCTATCAGTGGGTGGCCTTCCTGCGCGGCGGCGAGCCGCTCGCGATGAGCAAGCGCGCGGGAACCTTCGTCTCGCTCGACGAGCTCATCGACGAGGTGGGCGTCGACGCCGCACGCTTCCACCTGTTGCTGTTCTCGAACGACCACACGATGAACTTCGACATCGAGGCGGTGAAGCGTCAGACGCTCGAGAACCCCGTGTACTACGTGCAGTACGGGCACGCGCGGATCGCCTCGATCCTGCGCAAGGCGGCCGAGCGCGGGATCGAGCTTCGGCCGATCGGCGGCGTGGACCTCTCCCCGCTGGCGACGGATGCCGAAACCGAGCTCATGAAGGCGCTCGCCGACGTGCCGTCCGAGATCCGCTCCGCGGCGGAGCACCGCGCTCCGCACCGGCTCGCGCACGCGGCGCAGGAGGTCGCCGCGCGGTTCCACCGCTTCTACACGGAGTGCGTCGTGATCTCCAACGACGCCGAGCTCACGCAGGCGCGCCTGTGGCTCTCGTCGGCGACGAAGCAGGTGATCGCGAACCTGCTGGGCCTGCTCGGCGTGAGTGCGCCGGAGTCGATGGAGCGCGTCGATGAGTGAGCCGGCGGGCGATGGCGGGGCACCGCCCGCGGAGGCGCGGCCGTCGCCACGACGTGCGGTGCCCGAGGGCGTGTCGATCCGCGCCGCGCGTCCGGCCGACGCCCGCTCCTACGTCGAGTTCTGGAGTGCGATCGTCGCCGAGGGTCGCAACGTGCGGAGCGAGACCGTCCGGCACTCGCTGCGCGTGTACCGCCGCCGGTTCCGTCGGTCGTGGTCGGAGCAGGAGGCCCAGATCGTCGCGGTCGACGAGACCGGGATCGTGGGACACCTCTACATCCAGCGGGAGGATCATCCCGTCACGCGCCACGTCGCGAGCCTCGGCATCGCGGTCGCGGCGCCGCATCGCGGGCGGGGGATCGGGTCGGCCCTGATGGCCGAGGCGTTCCGGTGGGCCCGCCGGTCGGGCGTCGAGAAGATCGTGCTCTCCGTGTATCCCCACAACACGGCCGCCATCGAGCTCTACCGTCGGTTCGGCTTCGTCGAGGAGGGGCGCCTCGCGAGGCATTCGCGCAAGTCCTACGGTTACGAGGACGAGATCCTGATGGCGGCCTGGGTCGGGAGCGAGGGGTGAGATGAGCGAGCGCACCGTGCGGGTGGGGCTGCTCGGCTGCGGCAACGTGGGCGCCGCGCTCGTGCGGCTGCTCGCGGAGCACGGCGACGACATCGCGCGGCGCGCCGACTGCCGGCTGGAAGCAACGCGCGTGGCCGTGCTCGACGTGAATCGCGACCGCGGGCTGCCGCTCGACCCGTCGGTCTTCACCACCGACGGCGTGGCGATCGTCGACGACCCCGCCGTCGACGTCGTCGTCGAGCTGCTCGGTGGGGTCGAGCCCGCGCGCTCGCTGGTCCTTCGCGCGTTCGCGAACCGCAAGCCGGTCGTGACCGCGAACAAGGAGCTGCTCGCGAGCCACGGCCGCGAGCTCTTCGACGCGCAGGAGGCCGCGAACGTCGACCTGTACTTCGAGGCGTCGGTGGGTGGGGGCATCCCGCTGATCCGGCCGCTCAAGGAGTCGCTCGCCGGGGAGCGCGTCGCGAGGATCCTCGGGATCGTGAACGGGACGACGAACTTCATCCTCACGCAGATGTCGGAGCACGGGTCCTCGTTCGAGGACGCGCTCGCCGAGGCGCAGCGGCTCGGCTACGCCGAGGCCGATCCCACGGCGGACGTCGGCGGCTACGACGCCGCCGCGAAGATCGCGATCCTCGCGTCGATCGCGTTCAACGCGCGGGTGGTGGCGTCCGACGTGTACCGCGAGGGCATCGACGCGGTGACGGCACAGGACATCGCCGACGCGCGGCAGATGGGCTACGTGGTGAAGCTGCTCGCGATCGCCGAGCTCGAGGACGACGCGATCACCGCGCGCGTGCACCCGGCGATGGTGCCCGCCGCGCACCCGCTCGCGGCGGTGCGCGACGCGTTCAACGCGGTGTTCGTGGAGGGTGAGAAGGTCGGCCAGCTGATGTTCTACGGGCGGGGGGCCGGGGGAGACGCCACCGCGACCGCGGTCGCCGGCGACCTGGTGAGCGTCGCGCGCAACCTCGCGTCCGGCGGACGGGGCGTCGGATGCACGTGCCGCCTGGAGCGGCGCATCCGGCCGATGGACGACACCCGGGACCAGTACTACCTGAACCTGCACGTCGAGGACCGGCCCGGCGTGCTCGCCGACATCGCGGACCGGTTCGGCCGCAACGCGGTCTCGATCGAGCGCGTGTGGCAGGAGGGGTTCGGCGACGAGGCGACGCTCGCGTTCATCACGCACCGCACCCTCGAGGGAGCGTTCCAGAAGACGGTGCTCGAGCTCCGGGAGCTCGAGTTCGTGCGGAGCGTCCAGAGCCTGCTTCGCGTGGAAGGCGACGAGTGAGCGCGGCGGGCGCGCCGCAGTGGCGAGGCCTGATCGAGGAGTACCGCGACCGCCTGCCGGTCACCGGCGCGATGCCGGTCGTCACGCTGGGGGAAGGCGGTACGCCGCTCGTGCGGAGCGACGCGCTCTCGGCCGAGACCGGCTGCGACGTCTGGCTGAAGTACGACGGCGCGAACCCCACCGGGTCCTTCAAGGACCGGGGCATGACGCTCGCGATCTCGAAGGCCGTCGAGGAGGGCGCGAAGGCGGTCGTGTGCGCGTCGACCGGCAACACGAGCGCGTCGGCGGCCGCGTACGCGGCGAGGGCCGGCCTCACGTGCGCGGTGCTCGTGCCGAAGGGGAAGGTGGCGCTCGGCAAGATGGCCCAGACGCTCGTGCACGGTGCGCGCGTCCTGGAGGTCGAGGGGAACTTCGACGACGCGCTCACGGTCGCCACCGACCTCGCGGCGCGCTACCCGGTGACGCTCGTGAACTCGGTGAACCCGTTCCGGCTGGAGGGCCAGAAGACCGCCGCCTTCGAGATCTGCGACGCGCTCGGACGCGCGCCGGACCTGCACTGCGTCCCGGTGGGCAACGCCGGCAACATCTCGTCGCACTGGATGGGGTACTCCGAATACCTCGCCGACGGCATGATCGCGGAGCCGCCGAGGCTGTTCGGCTTCCAGGCCCGCGGCGCGGCGCCGATCGTGCTCGGCCACCCCGTCGAGAGCCCGCAGACGATCGCGAGCGCGATCCGGATCGGCAACCCGGCCTCGTGGCAGAAGGCCGTCGCGGCGGCGAAGGAGTCGGAGGGTGCGATCCGCGCGGTGACCGATCGCGAGATCCTCGCGGCCTACCGCCGCGTGGCGCACGAGGGGCTGTTCGCCGAGCCGGCGAGCGCGGCGAGCGTCGCGGGGCTCTTGCAGCTCGCGGCCGGCGGCGAGCTTCCGGCGGGCTCCACCGTCGTGTGCGTGCTCACCGGCCACGGCTTGAAGGACCCGGAGTGGGCGATCCAAGGGGCGGGTCAGCCTCCGGTCGTGCGGCCCGATGCTCCCGCCGTGGCGGCCGAGCTGGGCCTGTAGGTCGGCCGGCGGTAGGCTCGCGCGACCATGCGCCTCACGGCGACCGTCCCGGCCACGTGCGCGAATCTCGGCCCCGGGTTCGACGCGTTCGGCCTCGCCCTCGATCTCTGCAACGAGGTCACCGTCGACGCCGACGCCCAGCCGGGAATCACGTGGGAGGGCGAGGGGGCCGACGAGCTCCCCGCCGACGGTTCGGACATGGCCGGCCGCGCGATCGCGCACGCGGCCCGGATGGCCGGCTCGCCGGTGCCGCCGGTATCCCGCCACGGGCGCAACCGGATCCCGCTCGATCGCGGCCTCGGCTCGAGCGCAGCCGCGTGCGTGGCGGGCATCCTCCTCGCCGACCGGCTGCTGGGCCTCAGGCTCGAACCGGATGAGGTGCTCGAGCTCGCCACGGAGCTCGAGGGCCACGCGGACAACGCGGCCGCGGCGATCGCGGGCGGCCTCACGATCGCGTTCGGCGACGGCGTCGTGCGGCTCGACCCGCACCCCGACGTCCACCCCGTCGTGCTCGTGCCGCGCGACCTACGACTGCCGACGCACCAGGCGCGTGCGTTGCTCGGTGACACGGTCCCCCGAATCGACGCGGTCTTCAACGCCGCGCACGCGGCCGCGACCGCCGTGGCCCTGGTCGCGCGGCCGGAGCTCCTCACGCAGGCACTCGAGGACCGGATCCACCAGGACGCCCGTCTCGCCGGCCTGCCGGCAGCTCGCGACAAGTTCGACGAGCTCCGCGCGATCGGGATACCGGTGTGCGTGAGCGGTGCCGGACCGAGCTTGCTCGCCTTCGAGCTGCCGGGTCGAGCGGTGCCCGATCCCGGCGAGGGTTGGCAGGCGCTGCGTCCGGGGATCCGCCGGAGGGGCGCGGAGGTCGAGGAACGGTGAGCGAACGCGTTCATCTTCGAACGGATGCGACCGATGTCATTGATGAGGCGCGGGGGCGAACCTAGACTCGCCGGAGCCTCCGGTGAGCGGCGACTTCCCCCCACCACATGACGGCAGAGCCCGAACCCCAGCCGCAACGACAGCAGGCGCAGGCCGGTGCGCCCGTTCTCGTCACCGACCTCGCGAGCAAGACCCTCGCGGTCAAGGAAGGGGCGACCTTCCTCTACTGCGATCTCGAGGGGAACCTCGACCACGGCGGCGACTACGGGCTCGGCCTGTACTCCCACGACACGCGGTTCCTGTCGCGGTTCACGATGACCGTGAGCGGACGCGAGCCGGTGCTGCTGTCCTCGTCGTCGGAGCGGGCCTTCATGTCGCACGTGGACCTCACGAACCCCGACCTCTACGACGGCGACGAGGTCGCCGTGCAACAGCAGACGCTGAACATCCGGAGGATCCGCGCGATCAACGGGCGCCTGTTCGAGCGCGTGCGGGTGAAGAACTACAACGCCTACGCGGTCTCGCTCGACCTGGAGTTCGAGTTCGGCGCCGACTTCGCCGACATCTTCGAGGTGCGCGGCATGGTGCTCGACGCGCACGGCGAGGTCGAGCCGCCGGTGCTGAAGCCGGACGCGATCGAATTCGGCCACCGAGGCCGCGACGGCATGCACCGTCGAACGGTGATCGGCTTCGCGAGTCGTCCGGACGAGCTCGTCGACCGCGAGGGCATCGTGGTCGCGACCTTCCGGCTGCACCTCGGCCCGTATCAGACGCGGCTGGTCGGGATGACCGTCGACACGCTCGTGGGCGAGGAACCCGCAGCACCGATCGAGTTCGACGTGGCCGTGCACGAGCTCCGGCGCTCCTACGAGGACTGGGAGCGCGACTCCACACAGGTCGTCACCGACAACGAGCTCTTCAACCAGCTGCTGGAGCGGAGCCTGCGCGACGTGCGCGCGCTCTCCACGAAGACGCCCGACGGCATCGTGCTCGCAGCGGGGATCCCGTGGTACGTGACGCTGTTCGGCCGTGACTCGCTCATCGCATCGCACCAGCTGCTCTCGGTGAACCCGAAGCTCGCGCGAGAGACGCTGCGGATCCTCGCGAAGTACCAGGGCACCAAGGACGATCCGTGGCGGGACGAGGAGCCGGGCAAGATCCTCCACGAGGTCCGCGCCGGTGAGCTCGCGGGCGCCGGGGACGTGCCGCACACGCCGTACTTCGGCTCGATCGACTCCACGCCCTGGTTCCTGATCCTGTACGGCGCGCACCTGCGCTGGACGGGGGACGTCGAGTTCGCGCGCCAGCTCCTGCCCGCGGCGGAGGCGGCGCTTGCCTGGATCGACCGGTACGGTGACCGCGACGGCGACGGGTTCGTCGAATACCAGACGCGCTCCCCGCGCGGCATCCGCAACCAGGGGTGGAAGGACTCGCACGACTCGATGGTGCATGCGGACGGGCGCATCGTCGAGACGCCGATCGCGCTCTCGGAGGTCCAGGCGTACGTGTACCTCGCCAAGCACCGGATGGCCGACGTCGTGCAGGCGCTCGGCGATACGGCGCGCGCCGAGTTCCTGCGCGGCGAGGCACATGTCTTGCGGCGCAAATTCAACGAGTCGTTCTGGATGGACGATGAGCAATACTTCGCCGCGGCGCTCGACGGCGAGAAGCGGCAGGTGCGCACGATCATGTCGAACCCCGGCCACGCGCTGTACTGCGACATCGCCGACCACGACAAGGCGCGCTCGCTCGCGAAGCGCATGCTCGCGCCCGACATGTTCAGTGGGTGGGGCATCCGCACGATGAGCAAGTCGGCGCCCGCGTACAACCCGATGAGCTACCACAACGGCTCGGTGTGGCCGCACGACAACGCGCTCATCGCCGCGGGCCTGAAGCGCTACAAGTTCGTGCGCTCGACGAACCGCGTGGCGACGGCGCTCTTCGACGCCTCGATCCACGCGGACTACCTGCGGCTCCCGGAGCTCTTCTGCGGGTTCACGCGCCGCTCGCCGAACCGTCCTGTGAGCTATCCCGTGGCATGCTCGCCGCAGGCCTGGGCGGCGGGCGCGCCGTTCCTCATGCTCCAGGCGATGCTCGGCATCTCGCCGCGTGCCGACCAGAACCTCCTCACGGTGAACGAGCCGCACCTGCCGACGTGGCTCAACACGGTGGAGCTCCGCAACCTCCGCGTGGGGGACTCGCGGCTGTCGCTCGTGTTCCGGCGGGAGGGCGAGATCACGTCGTTCTCGCTCCTCTCGCGGGAGGGCAGCGTGCGCGTGCTGATGGAGGAGTAGCGGCCGCTACTCCGTGCACGGCCCGGTCGACACCGGCGCGGTGCGGCCGACGGCATCCTGCACGATGCCGGCGACGTCCACCGACTCGATCGCGTAGCCGACGTCGTGGTCGGTCGTGGAGGCCGCGAACACGACGCCCGCGACGCGCCCGTCCGGCAGCACGAACGGGCCGCCGCTGTTGCCCGGGCGCACGAGCGTCTGCAGCTCGTACACGTCGCGCGTGACGACGCCCTCGCCGTAGATGTCACGGCCCGTCGCCGTGAGCGAGCGCCGAACGGCAGCCGGCTCGCCGTCGAACCCTCCGCCGCCCGGGTACCCGAGCACCGCTCCGGTCCTGCCGCGCGCGAGCTCGTCGCCCACGAGCTTCAGCGCATTGCCGTCGAGTCCCTCCACCCGCAGCACCGCGAGATCGAGGTCGGGGTCGAACGCCACCACGGTCGCCGGCAGCTGCTCCGGTAGCTGGATGCTCGTCGTGACGTCACCGGCCACCACGTGCGCGTTCGTCACCACGTAGCCGGGGGCCACGATGAATCCGCTGCCTTCCTGGATGTGGTTGCACGCCTGCCCCACGACCTGCACCGTCGAGGCGCCCGCGGCGGCAACGGCCTGCCGGACCTCCGCGCTCGTGGCGCCCGGCACGCGTCCCGCCGGCTCGGGGGGCAGGCCGGTGAACACGTCGGGGAACCCGAGCGACGTGAGGAACCTCCGGACCTCGCCCACCAGCGAGGGCGGAGGCGGCAGCACGGCGTCGATCGAGCGCACCACCGCCGACCCGCGGATCTCGCGCGCGAGCGTGGGCGAAGGGCCCGCGATGAGGCTCTGCGCGAGGAACCAGATGATCAGCAGCCCCGCGGTCACCGACATCGCCGACCCGCCGACCGCGTCGGCGTGCCGGAGGCTCGTCTCCTGCGCCTTCGCACGCACGGCCCGTCCGATGGTCCACCCGATCGCGTTGCCGAGCCCGCCGAGGACGAGGATCGTCCCGAGCACCAGACCGGCCTGTTCGGAGGGGTCGTCGGCCCATCGGCCGATCACCGGCGCGAGCAGCGCCCCGAGGATGAGCCCGGCTCCCAGGCCCACGTACGTCACGAGCTGCATGAGGAACCCGCGCCGATACCCGGAGTAGGCGGCCGCGCCGAGCATCGCGAGCAGGAAGAGGTCGAGGAGGGTCACCGTTGCCATCGTCCCACACGCCCGCGCCGCACCGGCGCGGAGCTCCCGTCACGCGATCCGTTGCGACATAGACTGAGACCGTGGTCACGATCGCCCACATCTCCGATCCGCACGTCGGCTCTCCGTACTTCGTGCCGAACCTGATGAACCGGGTGATCGTCGAGGTGAACGAGCTACAGCCCGATGCCGTGATCTGCACCGGCGACCTCACGAACGAGGGCTACCGGCAGGAGTACAAGAACTGGGTCGCGTACGCCGAGCGCATCGAGGCGCCGATCTGGACGGTGCCGGGCAACCACGACGCGCGCAACGTCGGGTACCTGCACTTCGAGGACCTCATCGGCCCGCGGCACTGGACGGCCGACGTCTCCGGGATCCGCGTGGTTGGTGTCGACTCCTCCGAACCCGATCTCAACGAGGGCCAGATCGGGCGGGAGCGCTACCCCTGGATCCGGGAGCAGCTCGCGGTGGAGGCCGATCTGAAGGTCTTCGCGCTGCACCACCATCTGATCCCGGTGCCCGGCACCGGACGAGAGCGGTCGACGGTGATGGACGCCGGTGACCTGCTCGAGGTGCTGATCCAGAGCGGGTGCAACGTCGTGCTCTCCGGGCACAAGCACGTGCCGTACGTCTGGCGGCTCGAGAACGTCTACATCGCGAACGCGGGCACGGTGTCGTCGCTTCGCCTCCGCGGTTACACGAAGCCGTGCTACAACCTGCTGGAGTTCGAGGGGGACGAGGTGAAGATCCATCGGCGGTTCCCCTTCGGAGGGGGCGACGTGATCGCCCACTTCTCGCTGTCGTCGGGCGCGCAGCACCACCGGAAGCTCGAGACCCCGGTGCAGGAGCGCGCGCTCGCGAGCGAGTGACGACGTAGCCGGGCACCCGTCCCGGCCACCCATCGAGGAAACCAGTGAAGGCGCTCCTTCTCGTCGACGGCGAGCACTATCCACCGGTCACGCGGTGGGGGATCGAGGTCGCGCGCGAGCGCGGCCTCGAGCCGGTGGCCGCGCTGCTCGTGGGCGGCGGCGAGAAGCTCGCCGCCGACCACGAGCTCGACCTGGGGATCCCGCTCACGCGGAGCGACGCCGACACGTCGGCGTCGCTGACGTCGATGCTCACCGAGCTCCGCCCCGAGGTCGTGCTCGACCTCAGCGACGAGCCGGTGCTCGGCTATCGAGAGCGGATGGAGCTCGTCGCGGTGGCGCTCGCGGCCGGCGTGCCGTACCTCGGCCCCGACTTTCGCCTCGACCCGCCGATCGAGGGGCCGCCGCTCGGCGTGCCGACCGTCGCCGTGATCGGCACCGGCAAGCGGACCGGGAAGACCGCGATCGCCGGCGAGGTCGCACGGGTGGCAGCGAAGCTCGGACGGGACCCGATCCTCGTGGCGATGGGCCGGGGCGGGCCGCCGGCCCCGCAGGTCGCCGAGGCGGGCTCGGTCGATCTCGCGCGCCTGCTCGAGCTCCGGCGGGCCGGGCAGCACGCCGCGTCGGACTACCTCGAGGACGCCCTCATGGCCGGCGTCACGACGATCGGCGCCCGCCGGGCGGGCGGCGGGCTCGCCGGCCGCCCCTACGCCACGAACGTGCGCGAGGCGGCCGAGCTCGCCGTGGAGCGCGGTCCCGGTCTCGTGATCCTCGAGGGCAGCGGCTCGGCGATCCCACCGGTGCCCTGGGACGCCGGGATCCTCGTGGTGCCGGCGTCGGCGCCGCCCGAGTACCTGGGGGGCTACCTCGGTCCCTACCGCCTGTTGCTCTCCGACCTCGTGGTGTTTACAATGGGTGCTGGCCCGAGCGGGCTCGAGAACCTCTCCGTCCTCCGTTCCCACGTCCGGCGATACCAGGCTGACGCGCGGGAGATCATTACCGACTTCATCCCGGTTCCGTTGGCAGACGTTCGGGGACGTAGAGCGTTCTTCATCACCACGGCGCCGGAATCGGCGGCGGCCAGGCAGGTCCAGCACCTGGAGGCCGAGGCCGGATGCAGCATCGTGGGATGGAGCGCGAGGCTGGCCGACCGGGCCGGTCTTGCGGAGGACCTCGAGTCCGCCGACCGATACGACGTCCTCCTCACGGAGCTGAAGGCCGCGGCCGTCGACACCGGCGCCGACATGGCCCTGGCCCGTGGGGCGGAGGTGGTGTTCGTCGACAACCGGGCAACCGTCGTGGAGGGGTCCGCCGATCTCCGAACGACGATCGCCGAGGTGCTGGATCTCGCGAACGAACGGGGCAGCAGCAGGTGAGCAAGAGGGAACCGAAGACCCCACAGGTGTTGATCTCCGACCGGGAGCCGGGACTTCCCTATTCCAAGGGATTGATGGCCTCCCAGGTGATGGTGACGGGACTGTCGCCCCATCGGGCGTGGGAGGTCGCCGAGGCGATCGAAGAGCGCCTGCACGAGCTCGGCGTCGCGTCGGTCACCACCGACGAGCTCTCCGCGATCGTGACGACGGTGATCGAGGGCGTCGCCGGCGACCGCTACGCGAAGAACTACCAGCGGTGGCAGGAGGTGGAATCGCTCGACCTCCCGCTCGTGATCCTGATCGGGGGAGCAACCGGCGTCGGGAAGTCCACGCTCGCCACGCAGCTCGCGGCACGCCTCGGGATCGTGCGCGTCGTCGCGACCGACGCGGTCCGCGAGGTCATGCGCTCGATGCTCTCCGCAGAGCTGATGCCGACGCTGCACACCTCGTCCTTCGAGGCCGACACCGCATTGCGGGAGCCGCCGACGCGCGCGGCCGAGGCGGTCGTGCTCGGGTTCCGCGAGCAGACGGCCGCCGTCGCCGTGGGACTGAACGCGCTGATCGATCGTGCGGCACTGGAAGGGACGAGCATCATCATCGAGGGCGCGCACGTGGTGCCCGGGTTCTTCGAGACCGAGGTGCACGGCGACCGCATCCTCGCGGTGCCGCTCGTGATCACCGTCGAGGACGAGGACAGTCACCGCAGCCACTTCGTCGCGCGCGACGCGGCCGCTCGCCCGACGCAGCGCTACATGGCCGGCTTCGACAACATCCGCCGGCTCCAGCGCTACATCAAGACGCAGGCGCTGTCGCACGGGGCGCCGATCATCCCGAACTACAGCTTCGACCAGGCGCTCGCCTCGGTGATCGACCTGGTGATGGAACGCGCGACGGCCCGTACGGCCGCCGCGAGCGAGAAAGGAAGGACCGCATGAGGCTGTTCCTCGACACCGCCAGCATCGAGGAGATCCGCGAGATCAATCGATGGGGCGTCCTGAAGGGCATCACGACCAACCCGACCTTGGTCGCCAAGGAGCAGGCAGATCCCGAGACCGTGTGGAAGGAGATCCTCGCGGAGGTCGACGGCGACGTCTCGCTCGAGGTCACCGACCTGTCGAGCGGCGACACGATGTACGAGCAGGGCACCCAGCTCGCGCAGAAGGGCCCGAACGCCGTCGTGAAGGTGCCGATGACGCCCGACGGCCTCGAAGCGGGGAAGCGCCTGATGGCCGACGGGATCCGCATCAACGTCACGCTCGTGTTCTCGCCGGCGCAGGCGATCCTCGCGGCCGAGATCGGCGCGTACATCGTCTCGCCGTTCCTCGGACGCATCGACGACTCGGCCTCCGACGGCATGCACGCGCTCCGGCAGATCTGTGAGATCTACGAGGTGCAGGGCTACGAGACCAACGTGCTCGCCGCCTCGCTCCGCCATCCGATGCACATCGTGGACGCCGCGATGGCCGGCGCCGATATCGCGACGATGCCGTTCGAGGTCTTCGCGAAGCTCGTGAAGCACCCGCTCACCGACCTCGGGCTGGAGAAGTTCTCGGCCGACTGGGCGAAGCTCCAGGACGAACTGAAGGGAGGGGCCTAGCCCCATGGAAACAATGGATAGAGGCCAACTGCAAGGGAAACTGATCCCGGAGTTGCAGGAGATCGCCCAGGGCATGGGCATCGAGGGCGCGCAGAAGCTGCGCAAGGCCGGGCTCATCGACGCGATCGTCGAGAGGTCCGGCGGCGGCG
>DATBIS010000066.1:0-41768 GCA_036556805.1 Actinomycetota bacterium
TTCGCGGCGGCGAGCAGTCGCCGTCTCGCCTTCTCCCGAGCAGCGTCGTCCTCGAACTTGACCCGCGCGAACCGCGCGAGGGCGTTGCGCACGTGGGGCTCGTCGTGGATGGGCAGGCGGCGCCCGCCTTTGGAGTCGATGTACGCGAACGCCCGGTCGGGGAGGTTCGCCCGCTCCTGCGCACTGAGCTGAGCCATTCGAAAACGATACCGCCCTCAACCGACGCGGAAGTTCGTGCGCGCCGAAGCTAGCGTTCCGCGTCGCTGCGCAGGATGCAGAACTCGTTGCCCTCGGGATCCGCGAGCACCAGCCACCCCGTACCGTCGGGCCGACGCCGGTCATCGAGGGGCGTGGCCCCCAAGGTGAGCACCCGCTCGATCTCCTCGTCGCGGGTGCGATCCGTGGGCACGAGGTCGAAGTGAACCCGGTTCTTCACCTGCTTGCCCTCCGGCACCTCGATGAACAGGACTCGCTGGCCGCCCCCCGGGTCGATGATCATGCACTCCTCATGCCCCGGCTCGTTCGGGTCGCCGGGCACATCCGTGAAACCGAGAACCTGGGCCCAGAAGGTCGACAGCGCATACGCGTCGTGGCAGTCGAACGTGGTGTGGTCGATCCGCGAGGTCACCGGCGTGGAGACTAGCGTCTCAAACGGGCCGGGACTGATGTCGCGCGCTCCCGCTAGCATCCGGGCCATGACGAAGACACTCTTGGATGACGCGTTCGCCCATCACGTCTGGGCGACCTTGCGGGTGATGGACGTCTGCGCCGGGCTCGAACCCGCCCAGCTCGAGGCGACGGCGCCGGGCACGTACGGCTCGATCCTCGACACGCTTCGCCACATGGCCGGGGCGGACTCCGGCTACCTGTTCGCGATGACGGGCGGGAAGGTGCAGCCGATCGACGTGGAGCAGGAGGAACAGATGGACCTCGCCGAGCTCCGGAGGAGGGTGGAGGGGTTCGTGTCCGACTACGCGTCGCTGCTGGCGACCGATCTCGATCCCGACCGAGTCGTCGTGCGACACCGCGACGACGGCTCCGAGACGCACGCGCCGCTCGGGATCCGACTGGCGCAGGTGGTACACCACGGGAGCGACCACCGAAGCCAGATCTGCACGATCCTCACGACGCTCGGCATCGAGCCCCCGTTGATCGACGTGTGGGACTACGCCGATCAGGACGGGCGACTGGTCGAGATCCCGCCCACGAGCTGACGTGCGCGCTCGGGCGGCGAGGCCCGATCGCATGTGGCGGAGGCGGCGTGATTTGAACACGCGAGGGGAGGATTAGTCCCCTAACCGCTTTCGAGGCGGTCCCGTTCGTCCGCTCCGGCACGCCTCCGGCGCGGAGTCTACCAATCCCCTCCTCGGCGTTTGTGGCAGGATTCGGCCGAACGAGGAGGACGCCATGGACGCGCACAAGTTGGAGAAGATCCCGCTGTTCGCCGGCCTGCCGAAGAAGGAGCGAGAGCAGGTGGCTCGCTGGGCCGACGAGATCGACGTCCCAGCCGGCCAGGCGCTCCTCGTCCAGGGGACGTTCCCCCACGAGTTCTACCTGATCCTCGACGGCACGGTGTCGGTCGCGAAGGACGGCGAGCACGTCGCCGACCTTGGCCCGGGCGACTTCGTCGGCGAGATCGCGCTGGTGGAACACGAGCGACGCACGGCGACCGTGATCACCACGACGCCGGTGAGGGCGATGGTCATGCACTCGCGGGATTTCGCGGAGATGCACGACGAGCTTCCCCACGTCGCGGAGAAGATCCGGGACGCGATCCGCGACCGCCTCGCGAGCTAGCGCCGGTCCCGGAAGAACTCGCGCAGCAGGTCGCCCGCTTCCTCGGCGAGCACGCCCGCGGCGAGCTCGACGCGATGGTTCAGGCGAGGGTCCTGCACGAGGTTCCCGAGCGAGCCGGCGAAGCCGGCCTTCGGGTCGAACGCGCCGAACACGAGCCGGTCGACGCGAGCGAGGACGATCGCGCCCGCGCACATCGCACAGGGCTCGAGCGTCACGTAGAGGGTGCAGCCGGCGAGCCTCCATGAGCCCGCCTGCACCGCAGCCTCGCGAAGCGCAAGGATCTCCGCGTGCGCGGTGGGGTCGTGCAGTCGTTCACGCGCGTTGCCGGCGGTCGCGACCACCACGCCGTCGCGCGCGACCACGGCGCCCACCGGCACGTCGTCCGAGTACTCGCACTCGCGCGCCGCGTCGAGCGCCGCGCGCATCATCGTTTCGTCCTCGCGACTAGTCTGCGCCATACTAGTAGACGCCGAGCTCGCGAAGACGCTCGTCGGAGATCCCGAAATGGTGCGCGATCTCGTGCGCGACGGTGTGCGCGACGACGCGCCGGAGCCGCTCGGGATCGCCGCGGGCCTCTCGTTCGAGCGTGTCGCGAAACAGCGTGATGCGATCGGGCAGCGCGCCCGAGTACCAATCGCCTCGTTCGGTCTGCGCGATGCCCTCGTAGAGGCCGAGGAGGCTGCGCCGGCCGCGGGGCGCGCGATCCTCGACGAGCACGGCCACGTTCGACAGTCGTTCGTGCACCCACTCGGGCAAGCCGTCGAGCGCCTCCGCCACCAGCTCCTCGAACCGCTCGTCGTTCATCGCGCGTGTAGCCTACGGCCGATGCCGGGGGCGCTCCTCACCGACCTGTACGAGCTCAACATGGCCGCGAGCTACCTGCGGCGAGGCATGCGCGCCGACGCGACGTTCAGCCTCTACGTTCGGACGCTGCCGCCGGAGCGCGGATTCGTCGTCGTCGCGGGGCTCGAGTCGTCGCTGGCATTCCTCGAGTCGTTCTCGTTCGGCGAGGACGAGCTCGCGTACCTCGCCGGACAGGGGTTCGACCGGGAGACGCTCGACGCCTTCCGTGAGGTGCGGTTCACGGGTGACGTCTGCGCGGTGCCGGAGGGCCGCGTGGTGTACGCGGACGAACCGATCCTGGAGGTGACGGGACCGATCGCGGAGGCACAGCTCGTCGAGACGTTCCTGCTGAACCAGGTGACGTTGCACACGACGCTCGCGACGAAGGCGGCCCGGTACGTGCTGGCTGCGGACGGCCGCGATCTGGTGGACTTCGCGTTCCGACGCACGCACGGCACGGAGGCCGCGATGGCGGCGGCGCGCGCGAGCGCGATCGTCGGCTTCGCGGCGACCTCGAACGTCGAGGCGGGCCGGAGATACGGGCTGCGCGTCGCCGGCACGATGGCGCACTCGTACATCGAGGCGTTCCCGAGCGAGGCCGAAGCGTTCCGTGCGTTCGCCGAGGACTTCCCCGGCCGCACGACGTTCCTCGTGGACACCTACGACACGCCGAACGGCGTGCACACCGCGATCGAGACCGCGCGCGAGCTCGGGATCACCGAGAACGTCGGCGTGCGGCTGGACAGCGGCGACCTTCTGGAGCTCTCGCGGAAGGCGCGCGCGATGCTCGACGAGGCCGGGCTCACCAGCGCGCGGATCTTCGCGAGCGGCGGCCTTGACGAGCTGGAGGTCGAGGAGCTCGTGCAGGGTGGCGCGCCCATCGACGCGTTCGGGATCGGCACGCAGATGGGCGTGTCGGCCGACGCGCCGTACATCGACTCCGTCTACAAGCTCGTGGAATACGACGGCCGTCCCGTGTTGAAGCTCTCGTCGAAGAAGGCGACCGCTCCTGGGCCGAAGCAGGTCTTCCGAGCACCGGACGGCGACCTCGTGGCGCTCCGGGACGAGGAAGGCCCGCCGGGATCCGAGCCGTTGCTCGAGGTCGTGCTGCGCGGCGGCTCCCGCGTGGCACCGGCGCCGGCAATCGAGGACATGCGCGAACGGTTCCGGCGCGACCTCGAGGGCGTCCCCGAGCACGCGCGGCGGCTGCGCGATCCCGGCCCGGTCGCCGTGCGTCACTCCGGCGCGCTCGACGCGCTCACGGACCGCACCCGGGACGAGGCGCTTCGTCGAGCCGGCCTGGAGGGTTGAGGGACTCAGCCCTCAGGCGCCGGGCATCCACGACGGCCGCGTCGCCTCGAACGCGGTGATCGCGTCCTCGTGGCGCATCGTGAGTCCGATGTCGTCGAGCCCCTCGAGCAGGCGCCACCGCGTGAAGTCGTCGATCGCGAACGCCTCCTGCACGGCCGGCGCGCTCACGAGCCTCGCGTCCAGATCGACGGTGATCTCGGTCGCGGGGTCGTCGAGCACCGCGTCCATCAGCGCTCGCACCGACTCGGCCGGGAGCTCGACCGGCAGCAGGCCGATCTTCGTGCAGTTCGTGCGGAAGATGTCGGCGATGCTCGGTGCGATCACCACGCGAAACCCCGCGTCCTCGATCGCCCAGGCGGCGTGCTCGCGGCTGGAGCCTCCGCCGAAGTTCGGCCCGGCAAGCAGGATCGACGCGCCCGCGTAGCGCTCGTCGTTGAGGACGAACGCGGGGTCCTTGCGCCACTCCGCGAACAGGAACGGGCCGAAGCCCGTCCGTTCGATCCGCTTGAGGTGGACGGCGGGGACGATCTGGTCGGTGTCGACGTCGCTGCGGTCGAGCGGGAGCGCGCGGCCGGTGAGGGAGCGAAACGACTCCATCTCAGAGGTCCTCCGGTGTCGTGAAGTGACCGGCGATCGCGGTGGCGGCCGCCACCGCCGGGCTCACGAGGTGCGTGCGACCTCCCTTGCCCTGACGCCCCTCGAAGTTGCGGTTCGACGTGCTCGCGCTGCGGTCGCCGGGGTGAAGGATGTCGGGGTTCATCCCGAGGCACATCGAGCAACCCGCGCCGCGCCACTCGAATCCCGCCTGCTCGAAGATCGCGTCGAGGCCCTCGCGTTCGGCCTGCTCCTTCACCGCGAACGAGCCCGGGACGACGAGCGCACGGAGTCCCTCGGCGACCCGGCGGCCGGCAACGATCCCCGCCGCCACACGGAGATCCTCCATGCGCGAGTTCGTGCACGAGCCGATGAAGATCGTGTCGGGGCGGATGTCGCGCACGGCCGTGCCGGGCTCGAGGGCCATGTACGCGAGCGCGCGGTGCGCGGCCTCCCGCTTCGCGCGATCCTCGAACGAGTCGGGGTCGGGCACGGCCTCGTCGATCGTCACCGATTGCGCGGGGTTCGTGCCCCAACTCACGTGCGGGCGGAGGTCGCTCGCGTCGAGGCTCACCTCCCGGTCGAACGTCGCCCCGTCGTCGGTGTGAAGCGTGCGCCAGTGCTCGAGGGCGCGCTCCCAGTCGGCGTCCTTCGGCGCGTGTGGCCGGCCCTCCACGTACGTGAACGTCACGTCGTCCGGCGCGACCATGCCGGCGCGCGCGCCCGCCTCGATCGACATGTTGCAGATCGTCATGCGGCCCTCCATCGAAAGCGACCGGATCACGCTGCCGCGGTACTCGACGATGTGACCCGTGCCCCCGCCGGTGCCGATCCGGTGGATGATCGCGAGGATCACGTCCTTCGCGCTCACGGTCGACGGGAGGTCGCCCTCGACCGTCACCACCATCGTGCCGGGCTTGTTCTGGGGGAGCGTCTGCGTCGCGAGCACGTGCTCGACCTCGCTCGTGCCGATCGGAATCGCGAGCGCGCCGAACGCGCCGTGCGTGGACGTGTGGGAGTCGCCGCACACGATCAGAAGTCCCGGCTGCGTGTAACCCTGCTCGGGGCCGATCACGTGCACGATGCCCTGCCCCGGCGAACCCACCGGGTAGAGCGTGACCTCGAACTCGGCCGCGTTGCGCGAGAGCGCCTGCAACTGCTGCGCGCTGATTGGATCCTCGGGCCCGGCGATCGTGGGGACGTTGTGGTCCATCGTCGCGATCGTGAGGTCCGGCCGGCGCACCGCGCGGCCGTGCTGGCGCAGCCCGTCGAACGCCTGAGCGCTCGTGACCTCGTGGACGAGGTGCAGGTCGACGTAGAGCAGGTCGGGCTCGCCGTCCGCGCGGTGGACGACGTGCTGCTCCCAGACCTTCTCGGCGAGCGTTCGCGTGGTGGTCATGGATCTTCGGCTCCGCCCATTCCGGCCGGGGCGGTGCCCCTTCGAGCGGGGTCCCTCGGTCGGCTGCTTCCGGTCGTCTCATATACTGAGACGCTGTATCATCAGACGAGATGACCCTAGCACACCCCCGAGATGCCAAGCGTGGCGGAGCACCCGGATCCGGCGTCGGCGTGCTCGATCGCTGCCTCGACATCCTGGACGCCGTCGAACGGGGCGTTCGCACGTTGCCCGCGATCTCCCAAGAGACCGGCCTTCACCGCGCCACCGTTCATCGCCTCATCAAGGCTCTCGAGCATCACGGCTTCGTCACGTTCGTCGGCGGGCAGGGCTATCGCCTGGGATCGAAGCTCCTGCGACTCGCAGCCACGGCCACCCGCGAGCTCCCCCTCCGCGACCTCGCGCACCCTTTCGTCGAACGGCTTGCAACCATGACCGGCGAGAGCGCCCAACTCTTCATCCAGGACGGAAACGAACGCGTGTGCATCGACGCGGTGGAGTCGGCGAACGAGCTCCGGACGATCGTGGACGTGGGTGCCTCATTGCCCATCACGGTTGGGTCGGCGGGGAAGGTGTTCCTCGCGTACGCCCCGGCGCCGTTTCGTGCGCAGCTCCTGCGCGGGCTCGATCATCCAACCCACGAGGAGCTCATGACGATCCGCCGGCGAGGTTGGGCGTGGAGCATCGGCGAGCGCCAGGCGGGGGTCGGGTCCGTGAGCGCCCCGATCATGACGCCGCTCGGCTTCCTTGCCGCCGCCGTCTCCGTGTCGGGACCGGACAGCAGGATCGCTCGCATCAGCGCGAAGCGCTACGCGCCGGCCGTCGTCGCGGCCGCGAAGGACATCGAGCGGGCGCTCGGCGGAAGCGGGAGCGGGAGCTAGGCGCCGCCGGCTACCAGGCGTAGGCCTCGGGCGCGGGACCACCCGGGCCGGGAAAGATCTCGTCGAGTTTCGAAAGGACGTCTGGCTCCAGCTTGACGTCGAGCGCACGCCGCGAGCTCTCGAGCTGCTCGACGGTGCGCGGCCCGATGATCGGCGCGGTCACGACGGGGTTCGCGAGCAGCCACGCGAGCGCGACGTCGGCGGGCCGTTCGCCCATCTCGTCGCAGAGCGCCTCCCACTTCTCGAGCTGCACGCGCGAGCGCTCGATCTCCTCGCGCATGTACTCCTCGCTGCGACGGCCCTCGGTGATCTTGTGCACCGCGCCGGCGAGCAGCCCGCCCGCGAGGGGGCTGTACGGGATCAGGCCCATCCCGTACTCCCTCACCGCCGGCATCACCTCGAGCTCCGCGGTGCGCTGCGTGAGGTTGTAGATGTGCTGCTCGCTCACGAGCCCGAGAAAGTGCCGGTGTCGCGCGATCTCGTTCGCGCGCGCGATGTGCCAGCCGGCGAAGTTCGACGATCCGACGTAGATCACCTTGCCCTGCTGCACGAGGCGGTCCATCGCCTGCCAGACCTCGTCCCACCATGTGTCGCGGTCGATGTGGTGCATCTGGTAGAGGTCGATCCGGTCGGTTTGGAGGCGCCGAAGGGACTCCTCGCACGCACGGAGGATGTGGCGCGCGGAGAGCCGGGAGTCGTTCGGCCAGTCGCTCATCTTGCCGAACACCTTCGTGGCGAGCACGACCCTGTCGCGGCGCGTGGCACCTTTCGCGAACCAGTCGCCGATGATCGTCTCGGTCGTGCCTACGCCCAGATGGCGCCCGTAGACGTCGGCGGTGTCGAAGAAGTTGATGCCCTGCCCGAGCGCACGATCCATGAGCGCGTGGCTGTCGTCCTCGGACGTGTGTGGGCCGAAGTTCATCGTGCCGAGGCAGAGCCGGGACACCACCACGCCGAAACGCCCGAGGTGGGTGTACTCCATGCGCGAGAGTCTAGCCGGGTTCATGATGGGCCCCGTGCGACGGCTCGGGTGGGCGGTGATCGCGGTGGTTCTCGTCGCGTGCAACGGCTCGACGAGCGACGCGACCTCGCCGACGCCCGGCGCGACGATCTCGTTCACGACCGAGCCCTCGACGGTCGCGCCTTCGCCGTCGGCGTCGCCGCTGCCGAGCCCCGTGGAAGTGGTCCAGCACGGCGGGAGCTATTGGGCGGTGTACCTCGGCGTCGGCGATCCCGGCTCCGCCGAGCTGCGCAGGGCGGAGCGGCGTGCGGCCGACCTCGGCCTCACCGCGGCGGCCGGGGACCTCTCGTGCGACGAGGGCGCCGCGGAGTCGCTCGGCGTCGAGCCCGGCACGTTCGGCGTCGGCGTGTACTTCGAGCGCGAGGCCGACGCGATCGCGTTCGCCGCGGCGCTGGAGGGCAGCGGTCCCGTCCACGGGCCCGTGCCGGTGAAGACGTTCTGCGCCGACTGAGCGTCAGTTCGTGAAGCCCTCGCGCTCGGGGTCGAGCACGCCCGGTAGCAGCACCATCGTGGCGAGGATCACCCCGCCGCCGGCGACGCCCGCGACGAGCAGGGTCTCGGTCGCGCCGATCGCGCTCGCGACCGGGCCGGTGAGCGCGAAGGATACCGGGATGAGGCCCGCCGAGATCATCCAGTCGAGGCTCGAGACCCGGCCGAGGATCTCTCCGGGGACGTGGCGCTGCACGACCGTGAACCACATCACGAGCAGCGTGGTGATCCCGCAAGCCTCGATCGCGGCGACGAGCGCCGCCTGCCAGACGGCCGTCACGATCCCGAACCCGGCGATCGCGAACGCGGCAACCGCCCACGACAGATAGAGCACGGTCATCGGGCGACGCGGCAGGCCCGCCTCGCCCCAGATGAACGCGGTCACCACCGCGCCGACGCCCCCCACGGCGAAGACGATGCCGAGGTCGGTCGGGGAGCCGTGCAGTCGGTTCTTCACGACGAACGGCACGAGCACCTCGAAGGGACCCCACGTGAGCAGGAGCCCGACGAGCGCCGCGAACATGCCGCCCCAGAGCCAGGTGCGCGCGAGCACGTACGAGAGGCCCTCCTTGAGGTCCGCGAACGCCGACGAGTGCTCGTCCGCGTTCCTCAGTGGTGGCGTGGGACGCATGCGCGCGATCGCGGCGATCGAGAAGGCGAAGGTCGCGGCGTCGAGGCAGAACGCGAGCCCCGCGTCGAAGATCCCCACGAGCACCCCGCCGATACCGGGCCCGATCAGCTGGAGCGCGAACGGTCGCACGAATTGGTCGAGGGAGTTCGCCTGCGCGAGATCCTCCTCGGGCACGAGCTGCGGGACGATCGAGCTGAACGCGGGGCCGAAGATCGCCTGCCCCACGCCGAACACGACCACGAGCGCGACGATGTGCCACAGGCGCACCGCGCCGGTCACCGTGAGGATGCCGATGGCACCGATCGCGACGCCGCGGATCGCGTCGCCGACGATCATCACGCGCCGACGGTCCGTGCGGTCGGAGAGGACGCCGCTGAACAGGAGCACGATCGTCTGCGGAATCGACCAGGCGACGCCGACCGCCGCAAGCGCGCTCGGCACGTTCGAGAGCCTCAGAACCTCCCACGCGATCGCGACCAGGTAGATGCCGTCGCCCATGAACGAGACGAGCATCCCCGTCCAGAGCAGACGGAAGTCGCGGTGCCGGAGCGGCCGAAGGATCCCGACGCGCTCGAAGAAGGTGGCTCTCCCGCTCATGAAGGGGAGCTTAGGCGGCAACGACGACGTCTCGGCGCGCCCGGAGGGAGTCGAACCCCCAACCTTCTGGTCCGTAGCCAGACGCTCTGTCCATTGAGCTACGGGCGCAAGACCTCCAGCATACCGGTGCGGTCCAGGCCCCAGAATTCGCTTGACCTTCCCCCAGGGGCAAGCCCTACCGTGTCGAGGATGCCGAACGAGGAACGACTCACGATCGGCGCGATGGCTCGCCGGTCGGGCCTCACGCCGAAGGCCCTGCGCCACTACGACGCGATCGGGCTGCTGCGTCCGGTGGACGTCGATCCGACGACCGGCTACCGGCGGTACGCGCCCGAGCAGGTCGCCCAGGCGAGGACGATCCGGCGCCTTCGCGACCTCGACGTGCCGCTCGACGTGATCGGCGACCTGCTGCGCGCCGGCGACGTGGCGAAGGCCGACGAGATCCTCGCGCGACATGCGGCCGCCGTCGAGGCGCGCACGTGGCGTCTGCAACGCATCCAGCACCGGCTCCGACAGCTGCTCGACGACCCGAGGAGGACTTCGATGACCGACGAGACCGACCTGATCGACGACGAGGCGAACGCCACCCTCGAGCCGGAGGAGCGCCGACGCCTCGCCGCGGAGCTCTTCAATCTCACGTGGACGTTGCTCGAGAAGCCCGATCGCTCGACGGAGGACGACGACCGCATGCTCCATGCGGCCCACGCATCGCGCTTCCATTGGGGCGAGATCGGAGGGGCGCAGCAGCTCGCGGTGGGCGAGTGGCAATGCTCGCGCGTGTACGCGGTGCTCGGCCGGCCCGAGCCGTCGCTGCACCACGCGCGCCGCGCGCTCGAGATCGCGCAGTCCGGGGACGCGCCGGACTGGACGGTGGCGTCCGCATATGAAGCGCTCGCGCGCGCCCACGCGGTGGCGGGCGATCGCGACGAAGCGGAGCGGTTCGCCGCGCTCGCACGCGAGGCGGTCGACCGGATCGAGGACCCGGAGGACCGCGAGGTGATCGAGGGAGACCTCGCGACGCTGCCGCTCTGAGGCTCAGCTCTTCCGGTCGGGGCGGGTCAGCGGAGGCACCGTCCGTCCCGCCCTCGAGCTCTCGATGAGCGTCGTGAGGCGGCGATCCCGGGTCTCCTCCTTCCTGGCGCTGATCACCCAATGGATCGCCGTGCGCCGGTACCAGGGCGCTTGCGACTCGAACCACGTCCAAGCCGGTTCGTCGGCTCGGAAACGTCGCTCGTGGCCGGGCTCGAGGACGGCCTCGTCCGTTCGCTCGTAGGACGCGCGGCCGGTGCGATCGTCGGACCGTCGTTCGAACGCCGTTGCGCCCGCCGGCAGAACCCGGCCCTCCTTCGTGAGCTCCCCGAAACGGCGCACGTTCACGTTGCTCCAGTGGCTCCTCGGTCCGCGCGGCGTGAAGCGGATCACGTAGCTGTCGTCGTCGAGCCGCTTGCGCACGCCGTCGATCCAGCCGAAGCAGAGCGCCTCGTCCACGGCCTCGGGCCAGCTGATGCTCGGGCGGCCCGTCGCCCGCTTGCGGAAACCTACCCAAAGCTCGGTCTGGTGCTCGTGGTGGCGTTCGAGCCACGCGCGGAAGAGCTCAGGGCGGGCGAAGAAGATGGGCCGCTTCCGCATCTCGGGCACGTGCCCAGTTCATCACTCGGGGTCCTTTGACGGCGACCCCGGTCGGGGTTACTATGTTTTGAGGATGAGAGCAGTTCTCAGTATCATCACGCTCATCACACTCGCCCTGCTCGGAGCGGGGTGCTCGCCGAACCGTTCGGCCGACTCCTCCGGGCGGCTCGGCGTGGTGGCCGCCTTCTACCCCATCCAGGCGGCGGCCCAGGCGGTGGGCGGCGAACACGTCCACGTCACGAACCTCACGGCTCCCGGCGTCGAGCCGCACGACCTCGAGCTGACGCCCGACGCGGTCGAGGAGATCCAGAGCGCGGACCTCGTGCTGTACTTCGGCGGAGGGTTCCAGCCGGCGGTCGAGGATGCGATCCCGGGCGCCTCTGGGGAGGCCGTGGACCTCCTCGCCGGGCTCCCCACCGTGGCTCCGCCGGCGGGCCAGTCGGAGGGCACGTCGGTGGACCCGCACGTCTGGCTCGACCCGGAGCTCTACGGCGAGCTCGTGGGCGAGGTCGACACCGCCCTCACGAAGCTCGCGCCCGCCGATGCGAGCACCTTCCACGCGAACGCCGCCGCGCTCGAGGACGACCTCTCCTCGCTCGACCGCGACTACGCAGCCGGCCTCGCGCACTGTGCCCGCGACGTGATCGTCACCAATCATGCCGCGTTCGGCTACCTCGCCGCGCACTACGGCCTCACGCAGGAGGCGATCAGCGGCCTCGCACCCGATGCCGAGCCCAGCGCTGCGCGCCTCGCGCAGCTGCGAACACTCGTCGAACGGGAAGGGGTCACGACGATCTTCACCGAGGAGCTGGTGCCGCCGGACGTCGCTGAGACGCTCGCGAACGAGGCGGGCGTGCAGACGCGCGTCCTGGCCACGATCGAGGGGCTCACCGCCGAGGAACAGGCGGCCGGCGACACCTACGACTCGCTCATGCGACAGAACCTCGCAACCTTGGAGGCGGCCCTCGGCTGCTCCTAGCGCCACCACGCCCGCGACGGCGATCGCGTCCGCCGAGCCGCTGCTCGAAGCGGACGACGTGAGCTTCGCGTTCGGGCGGAACCAGGTTCTCGAGGACGTCTCGCTGCGCATCGATCCGGGCTCGTTCGTGGCGCTCGTCGGGCCGAACGGTTCGGGCAAGTCGACGCTCGTGCGGGTGCTGCTCGGATCGCTCGCGCCGTCGCGCGGCGCGGTGCGCTTGTTCGGCGAGCCGCCGCGGAACGTCGCGGATCGGTGGCGGCTCGGCTACGTCCCGCAACGGCCGGTGCTCGCGTCCGAGGTCCCGGCCACCGTGCAGGAGATCGTCACGGCCGGGCGCCTGGCGCGCCGAGGCTGGTGGCGTCCGCTCTCCCGGGACGATCGCGCGGCCGTGCACCACGCGCTCGAGTCGGTCGGACTGGAGGATCTCGCGCGACGGCCGGTGAACGAGCTCTCGGGTGGCCAGCAGCAGCGCGCGTTCATCGCGCGCGCGCTCGCAAGCGAGCCCACGCTACTCATCCTCGACGAGCCGATCGCGGGGGTCGACGCGGAGTCGCAGCGGCGGTTCCGCGACTCGCTCATCCACCTCATGACCGAGCACGGCGCCGGCATCCTGCTCGTGTCGCACGAGCTCTCCGCGGTCGCGCAGGATCTCGATCGCGTGATCGTCCTGAAGCGCCGCGTGCTGTTCGACGGGCCGCCGGCCGAGCTCACGAGGGAGGGCATCTCGCTCGGCGTCCACCGCGAGGACCTGCCGCTCTGGCTTGAGGGCCTGCAATGAGGCTCGCCGTCACGCTCCCCTATCCCTTCGAGCTCATGTTCATGCAGCGCGCGCTCGTCGCGGGCGTCGTGGTCGGCGTGTTCGCCCCGATGATCGGCACATTCCTCGTGCAGAAGCGTCAGTCGCTGATCGGTGACGGGATCGGGCACCTCGCGTTCGCCGGCGTCGGCGCCGGGCTGGTCGCGAGCGTCTGGCCGGTCTGGACCGCCCTGCTCTTCGCCGTCGCCGGGGCACTCGGCATCGAGTGGTTGCGCGCCCGCCGGAAGGCTTCGGGCGACCTCGCGCTCGCGCTGTTCTTCTACTCGGGCATCGCGCTCGGCGTCGTGCTGGTGAGCCGCGCGCAGGGCCTCAACGCGAGCATCCTCACGTACCTGTTCGGCCAGCCGCTCACCGCGAGCGCCGCGGACGTCCGCGTGATCGTGGGCCTCGGTGTGCTCATCATGGCCGCAATGCTCGGCCTGCGACGCGTTCTGTTCGCGGTCGTGACCGACGAGGAATGGTCGAGGGTCTCGGGACTGCCTTCGGGACTCGTGAGCAACGTGCTCGCCGTCCTCACGGCATGCGCGGTGGTGGCGGCGATGAAGATCGTCGGCATCCTGCTGGTGGCCGCGATGATGGTGCTCCCCGTTGCGAGCGGTCAGCTGATCGCGCGGTCGTTCGCGGGAACGCTCCGGTGGTCGGTGGGCGTGAGCGTCGCGGCCGTCGTGCTCGGTCTCGCGGCCTCGCGCGAGTGGAACCTCGCGCCGGGCGGCATCATCGTGCTCATCACCGCGGCGGTGTTCGCGGTGCTGGCTGTCGCGACGCGCGGGTCCGGGCGCGCCGCCTTGCGCGCGGAGGAGGTGGACGTCTGATGCCGAACGTGCTGGAGCTCCACGACCTGGTGGCGGCCCGCCTGCGCGGCGCCGGCCAGCGCTACACGCCCAAGCGTCGCGCGCTCGTCGAGACGTTGGAGCGCGCCGGCCAGCCGGTGTCGATCGTCGACCTCCTCTCCGGTCGCCCCGGCCTGCCGCAAAGCTCGGCCTATCGCAATCTCGCCGTGCTCGAGCAGGCGGGGGTCGTTCGCCGTGTCGTCACCGACGAGGAGTACGGGCGCTACGAGCTCACGGAGGACCTCACCGAGCACCATCACCACCTGATCTGTTCGAACTGCGGCAAGGTCGAGGACGTCACGATCCCCGCGACGTTCGAGCAATCGATGGATCGTACGCTCGATCGGCTCGCGAGGCGAACCGGGTTCGCGCAGGTGAGCCACCGGCTCGACCTGATCGGCACCTGCCGCGACTGCGCCTGACGCTGCGCGCGGCGACCCGAGTTGAGCAAAGGTGATCAAGCCGCCGAGGCCCAGGTCGGCGAGGATGGAACCGTGAGCGCAGCAGCCGACACCTTTGCCGCCTTCGTGAACGTTCTCGCGGACGCGCTCGACGAGCACGAGGCCACCGCCGAGGACCTGGCCGTTCGCGTTCACTTGTCTCGGTTCCACTTCGATCGGGTCATCGCGGCGACCGCGGGCGAGCCGCCGGCGACGTTCCGCCGCCGGGTGTTGCTCGAGCGCGCGGCCTTCCGCCTGATGACCAGCGACCGGACGGTGCTCGACATCGCGATCGAGGCCGGCTACGCGTCGAACGAGGCCTTCACTCGAGCGTTCACGCGCGCGTACGGCATCGGTCCCAAGCGATGGCGGCAACATCCGACGCGCCTGCTGATCGACGCGCCGAGCAACGTGCACTTCCATCCGCCCGGCGGCCTGCGGCTGCCGGCACGAGGAAAGGTGAGCGCCATGGATCTGCTGAACAAGATGGTCGAGCATCACGTGTGGCTCGTGGGCGAGTTCGTCGACCGGGCTTCGAGACTGACCGACGAGCAGCTCGACGCGCCGATCGAGATCTCGGTCGAGGGCGTGGACGACCAGCCGACGCTTCGTTCGCTCCTGTCGCGCCTCATCGGCCAGATGGCGATGTGGAACGCGGCGATCGACACGCGCGACTACGACTTCGCGATCGAACGCGGCGAGAGCATCACGTCGATGCGGACGAGGCTCGCCGAAGAGGGGTCCGCGTTCCTCGCGCAGGTGCATGAGGTGAGCGAGCAGGGTCGCCTCGACGAGACGTTCGTGGACGCGCTCTGCGAACCCTACGAGGTGTTCACGTACGGCGGGATGATCGCGCACGTGCTGACGTTCGCCGCGCACCGGCGGACGTTGGTCGCCGGCGCGCTCATCGACGCCGGGATCACCGACCTCGGTGCCGGCGATCCGATGCGCTGGGTCGCGGCGCCGGCCTGAGCCTGGTCGAGCGTCTCCACGCGGAGCTGATGCGAGAGCCCGCGGGCCGCCGTGTGGCGGAGCCCGCGGGCTCTTCCTCTTCCGCGACCTTCACTCGACGAGCGTAAGGCCCGGCGGAGGCGGCGAGCACAGCTTGTGGATCTTCGCAACCATGAGCTCCTGGCGGTGCGCATAGGCGGCCTTGCCCGACACGTTCCGGAGCTGCAGAGGATCGTGCCGAAGGTCGTACAGCTCGGTCTCACCCGTCTCGTACTCGACGAAGACCCATCGCCTCGTGTGGGCCGCGCAGAGCGTCGGAGCCGACTGCACCCGATCCTTGTAGACCTCGACCAGGAAGGAACTCCGCCACGGTGCGCTCGCATCTGCCAGAAGCGGCAGCATGCTGTGCCCTTCCATCAGGTCGATCGAGGCGCCCGCGAGCTCGGCGAACGTCGGCGCGAGGTCGATGTTCAGCATGAGATGAGCGTCATCCGCCTTCGTCGTCAGCTCGCCCGCATCGAATCGCACGACAAGCGGCACGCGGATCGCCTCCTCGTACGGCACCGACTTCCCTCGCCAGCGGTGCTCTCCCCACAACATCCCGTTGTCCGATGTAAACACCACCATGGTGTCGTGGAGCCTTCCGGTGTCTCGAAGGGCCTCAACAATCCGAGCGACCGCCGCGTCCACGGCTTGGAGCGATCGCAGTTGGTCCTCCCGAAACTTATCGACCGCTTTCTCCTCTCCGGGCTTCAACGGCTCGAGGCCGGCGATGTACGCCGGCTTGTCCGAAACGTCCGCCTCATCGAAGTTCTCGGGGCGGAGAGGTTCTAGAGAATCGAAGAGCTCTTCGTCCCCCGGAGCGGCCGTGGCGGGTGCGTGCGGGGCGTGCGGCGCGACGTATGCGAACAGCGGCGTCGTGTCGTCGGTGCTCCGGATGAAGTCCACCACCTGGTGGCGGATCACCGTCATGCCGTAGTCGGCGGGATCATCCCCGAAGTGCACGAACTGGCCGTCCGAGGTGACGTCGTAGTTGTAGAAGCCGCCGTTGTTGTAGGTCGCGAACCAACGATCCCAGCCGGGGGGCACGTATGTGCTTTCGTAACCGTTCAGGTATTTTCCGAACAGTCCCGTGCGATACCCGGCCGCCTGCAACCGGGTTGCGATCGTGTCCTCGTCCTCGAAGGCGGGGAACCCGCCGTATTCCTTGTACGACAGATTCGAGTAGACCATGTGCGTGTGCGGGTAGGTGCCCGTGAGCGTCGAGGCCCGGCTCGGGCAGCACAGCGGATCCACGACGTACCCCAGGTCGAACTTGATGCCGGGACCGGCCAGCAGCTTGCGAACCTTCGGCATCCATTTCAGCGTGTCGAAGCGCTGATCGTCCGTGAGGATCAGCACGATGTTCGGCTGAAAGGGTTCCTCGACGGCGGCCGACTGGATTGATCCGGCCGGCGATCCCCAGGTCGACACCGCGACCGCGACAAACAAGCCGATCCATCTGGCTTGCCGTGCAACGGAAATACGCATCTCTCCCACCCCCTCGTGCGGCTCGATGCCGCACGAGCGACGCTAGGGAGAGGGGTTCGGCGAGAAATCCGAGGTACTACCCGTCTTTTGGCTGCACGACCGAGCGGAGTCCGGCGCGCTAACTCTCGCGTTCGAAGAACAGAGCGAGTTCGGTTCGCGAGCGAACCTCGAGCTTCGCGTAAACGTGGGACAGGTGGCCCTCGACGGTTCGAACGCTCATGGAGAGCGTTCGCGCGATCTCGCGGTTCGTCATGCCAGAGGCCGCCAGACTGGCCACGCGGATCTCCGCTTCGGTGAGCTCTCCCACCGACGCGCGTCGGCCTCCGATCCGAGCGAGCTCCTCCTGAGCGCGAGCCATCCACGCGCTCGCGCCGGCCGCCGTGAAGAGCTCGAGCGCGCGGCCGAGCGCCTCACGGGCCGGTCGCTTCTGACGATCGCGGCGCCGCGTCGCACCGAGTGCGAGGAGGGAACGCCCCACCTCCATGCCGATCCCCACGCGCTCGTGAAGCTTCACAGCGTGTTCGAGCGCCGCGAGCGATCCGCCGATATCTCCCTCCGCTGAGAGCTTGAGCCCCCGACCGCGCTCAGCCTGGCCTCGCACGAGGTCGCGGTCGAGCCGTTCGCCCATCTCTGAGAGCGAGTCGATGCGAAGCGATGCGGTCTCGTGGTCGCCCACGCCGACGAGGGCCTCGATCTCGTCGAAGAGAAACGGGAAGGCGCACGGATCCGCAATTCCAGTCTCCGCGAGAAGGCCGCCCGCGCGGCCGAGGTGTCGCAACGCCTCGGGGAAGCGAGCGAGGGAAAGCTCGAGGAACCCAAGCGCGGCGTGGCTCCACAGTTGTACCGTCCGGTCGCCGCCCGCGGTCAGGGCGTTTTCCGCGGCGGCGCGAGCCCGCTCGGCATCCCCTCGACCCGCGAAGGCGAAGGCCATCAGGGCGAGCGGCAAACGTTCGCTCATACCGAGGTCGACGGAGAGAGCATGGGCTTCCCCGGTCAGCGCCTCGGCCTCCGGCCATTGCCCCGACCGGATCGCGAGCTCGGCGAGCCTGATCGTGACCAGGAGGACTCCGGGCTCGTCGCCGGACTCGCGTGCGAAAAGCAGAAGTCGCTCGAGGCGCTCCCGGGCTGCATCGACGCGGCCGGCGAACGCGTCGGCTTGCGCAGCGATCAGCTCCGACCGCTGCGTGGCGGCGTCGCTGTCGGTCTCGTGCAGCGCTCGCGCCGGTCGTGCGAGCAAGAGGTCGAGTTCGGTGAGCGTCGTCTCGATCGAACGCGCGAGCGACGCGTCATCCGTTAGGCTCGCGAGCTTTCGCGCCGTGCCGATGCTGCGCTCGGCCGATCCGACCTCCGACGCGCGAATCGCGACCCGCGCGAGCTCTTCGTGGATCTCCGCGGACGTACGCGTGTCGTCTCCCGCAAGGACGAGCGCTTCGTCAAGGATCGCTCTCGCCTCCGCGAGCGATCCTCGGGCGAACTCGATCGCGCCGATGAGTCGGAGAGGCTCGACCTGATCAGCCCCCGGCACCGAGATTCGAAGGGCCTCCTGAGCGCGCACGTGAGCACCCTCCAAATCCCCGGTCGCCATGCGATCGCTCACGGCGAGGAGCATCCGGCGACGCGAGGATGCGGCATCGTCCCGCGGCGTCAGCCGCACCGCGTGTTCGAGCAGCTCGGCCGCCACCTCGGGCGCGCCCTTGGCGCGAGCCGACGCCGCCGCCTGCTCGACGTCGTCGGCGATCCCGGCATCGGGTCCGTCCGCCGCGAGCGCAAGATGGCGTGCTCGTTCCTCGGGATCCGTGGAGGTCTCCGCGAGGCGGCGGTGGAGCTTGTGGCGCCGGCGACGAGAGCCATCCGCATAGATCGCCGAACGGTACAACGGATGGACGAAGTGGAGGTCGAGGCCGAGCACCTCGACGAGTCCGGCGTCGATCGCCTGCTGCAGGCCTTTCTGTAGCGCTGGACTCGAGACCACACGTTCGAGCGCGTCGATCGTGGGCCGCGGTGTCGAGGCGGCAAGCAGCAAGAGATCTCGCGTCTCGGGAGATACGGTCCCGATGCGGCCGCGCACCAGGTCGTCTCGAAGGCTCTTGGGGATCGGGAGCCGCTGCCCCGTGACTCCCTCGTCACCGCGTGCCCGAGCGCGCGCGATCTCGATCGCGTAGAAGGGATTGCCTCCGGCGAGTTCAGTGATTCGCGCGATGTCAGGCTTTGTGAGCGACAGGCCCACACGCTCCTTCACGATGACGCCGATCTCGGCCGCCGACAGCGGCCCGACGTCGACGAAACGGACCCGATCTGCGGGGAGCGCGTCGGCCAGCCCCAGCGGGGGCCGATCCCCCGTCGTCGGCCTGCCGAGGAGGAAACCGACCCGTTCGTGTTCGAGTCGGCGCACGGCGAACGTCAGCACGCGCTGTGTTGCCGAGTCGATCCACTGCACGTCGTCGATCGCGACGAGCGCCGGCCCCTCGCTGGACATCGCGATGAGCACGGCGAGTGTCCCCGCCGCCGCGGCGCGTGGATCCTGCGCGCGGCCCGTGCGGCGCCGCCGGAGGAGGGCGACCTCCAAGGCCTCGCGCTGAGGTCCCGGTAACTCTTCCAGAACCGAGTCGTCGACAACTGCAAGAAGGTCGGCGAGCGCGACGAACGACAACTCCGCGTCGGGACCGGTGGGCCTGCAACTGAGAATCCGGTAGCCGGCGTCGCGCGCAGCCCCGACGCCGTGCGACCAGAGCACCGACTTACCGATGCCGGGCTCACCCTCGAGCACCAGCGCGGTCGGTCCCGTGCGCACGTCCTGGAGGAAGTCCGTCAACGCAGACCTTTGCTGGGCCCTCCCCACGAACATGCTTGGCTCCGGCCGAACCGACCTTCTCATGGTCGGTCCGTTGTTCGCCCACGTCAAACCCCGCGGATTTCCAACTTTTCCGATCGTGGAGAGGGTGCTACAACTCGCGAGAACGCGGAGGAATGGCGTGGATCCACGGATCGGCACGGAGTTCGCCGGCCACCGGATCGAGCGGGTCGTCGGCCGAGGCGGAGTGAGCGTCGTCTATCTGGCCGAACACCTCCGCCTCGGACGAAAGGTCGCGTTGAAGGTGCTCGCGCAGCACCTGGCCGAGGACGGGGCATTCCGCGAGCGATTCATCCGGGAATCCCGGATGGCCGCGACGTTGGATCACCCCAACATCGTCACGGTCTACGACGCCGGCGAGGTCGACGACTGCCTCTACATCTCCATGCGCTACGTCGAGGGGAGCGATCTCAGCAAGATCCTGAGCAGCGAAGGCGCACTCCATCCGGCTCGGGCGATTCTTCTTCTCTCCCACGTGGCGACCGCGCTCGACGCAGCGCACGCGCACGGGCTCGTCCACCGTGACGTGAAACCCGCGAACATGCTCGTCGAGAACACCGCGGACAGGCTTGAGCGAGCCTTCCTCTCCGACTTCGGCATCTCCAAGCGCACGACGACCGGATCGGGACTGACGCGCACGGGTCAGTTCGTCGGGACCGTCGACTACGTCGCCCCGGAACAGATCTCCGGCGAACCAATCGACGGGCGAACGGACGTGTACTCGCTCGGCTGCGTGCTGTTCCAATGCGTTGCCGGACGCGTGCCGTTCGCCGGCGAGACCGAAATCGCCACCGTCTACCGCCAGTTGAACGATGCCCCGCCCTCTCTCGAGGGGTACCTCGACGAGCCGGATGTCATGGACGCCGTGATCGCCAAAGCCATGGCGAAGTCGAAGGAGGAGCGGTACCCGACCTGCGGTTCGCTGATCGAGGCCGCCCGCGTCTCGCTCGCCGGACAGAAGAACGCTCCGACGGTCGTTCGGCCGGTCATGCGCAGCGTGGAGACCTCCGTATCGGAGCCACCCACCGAGGTGATCGCGACTTCACCAAGAAGACCGCGCCGACGTCCAGCGCGGTGGGGATCGATCGGTGTCGCCGCGCTCGCCCTCATCGTGCTCGCCGCGGCGGTGCTCGCCAACAACGGCGCGGAGCGAGAACCGCCGAGGGGCCCCGGGCCTGGGTCGACGGCGGGAAGCGGGACGACGACGACCGCACCAAGACCCGCGCAATTACAGATCGCGTGGGGCCTGCTGAAGGATCCGCAGCCGCTGACCGGAGACCAGGTCGTCTCCGACGTCGTCGCCGTCCGGGATCCGCCAGGTAGCCGACACCGGACGCTCGTTGCGGTCGGTCACGTCAACGGAGAGGGGGGGCTCGACGACTCGGCGGTCTGGTATTCGTCCCAGACGACCCAGTGGGATCAATGGAACCCTTCCCCATCCCCCTCACTCACGGGCCCGCTCGACCAACGACTCCTCGCGGTGGCCGTGTCGGGAGACCGCGTGATCGCCGGAGGTTGGCAAGGGAACGACGCCGCGGTGTGGTTCTCGAAGGACGCCGGGGTCACGTGGTCGCTCTCCGCCGCGGATCTGGGTCCGGGCGTCGTCCGCGACTTCACGCACCTCGGCTCGACCCTCGTCGCGGTTGGCGCAGCCGGTTCCGCATTCGATGCGTCGGTACAAGACGCGGCGGTATGGACTTCGGACGACGACGGTCGGACCTGGGCACTCATGAGCGACGCCGACCTCACTGGCCCTGGAGGACAACACATCTGGTCGGTAGAAACCTTCGACGGTGGGCTCGTGGCTGTGGGACACGAGTACGGGACCGACCTGACCTATGACGCGGCCGTCTGGACGTCCCCGGATGGGACGGACTGGTCGCGCGTGGATCCGGCCACGTTCGACGAGCCCGGTAATCAGGTGATCACCGGCATCGCAGGCGGGATCGACGGGGTTCCGCTCGTGGCCGTCGGGTGCGAGGACGACGTCGATCGCTGCGGCATCGAAGGGAAGGACTCCGACGCGGCCGTCTGGGCCTCGGATGACGGCGAGCGATGGACGAAGGTTGAGCTCGCGGGCCAGACGTTGGTCGGAACGGGCGTTCAGACGATGTATGCGGTATCGCTCTCGGGCGCGGTCTTCGTGGCCGTGGGGACGCAGACCGGTAACGGCAATCTCGATGGCGCCGTCTGGACCTCGTCGGACGGCCGCGCGTGGAGTTTGCAACGCGCCCCGGGGTTCGTGCGCGTCCTCGGCGGCGACCCGGACGATCAGGTGATCAGAGCGCTGATCCCGTTTCGTCGGAAGACCCTGTCCTTCGTCGCCGTAGGCGTCGCCGACAACGGCAGCGATCAGGACGCCGTCATCTGGGGTGGGAGCGTGATCACTCAAGCGTGAGGTGAGATCCGAGGGAGGCCGACGTACATCAGCCTCGCGGCCGCGGGCTCGCGGCACCTCACAGTCGGGACTCTCGGTACGGGGCCTGACCTGCACGTTCCATGGCTTCAAGCGCTCTCCAAGAGCATCACACCTGACCTCCACCGGTCGCCCTCGACGGTGCTCGCATGCGCACCGTCACCCGCTTCGTACTCCTCATGGCGATCCCGGCGGCACTCCTGGGAGGGCCCCGATCGACGTTCGATGCAGCAGCCGCCGCCCCTGCGGTGCGGGTCGGCCCGATCATCCTCTTTCAGGCGGACTCGCGCGTGCAGCTCGACCTGATCCGCTGGGCCGTCGACCGCTACGAGGATGCGGGGCTTCGGCTGCCGCAGAGCGTGCTCGTCTTCCACGACGACGAGGCCGACTGCCGCTCTCGTCGCGGCTACTTCACCACCGGTCGCGTCGACCTCTGCACGGGGACCCGGGACGACGCGCAGGTTCGAGACACCCTCCTGCACGAGCTCGCGCACGCGTGGACCGTCGCGAACCTCACGGTCGCCGAGCGCGCGGCGTTCATGCAGCTGCGGGGCCTGAGCTCCTGGGACTCCGAGGACGCGATCTGGCCCCAGCGAGGGTTCGAACAGGTCGCCGAGGTGATCTCCTGGACCCTCGGCGAGCGCATCCTGAGCGCCGAGATTCCCGACCACGAGCCCGAAGCGATGCTTGCCGCGTACGAGGTCCTCACCGGGATGACCCCACCGGCCGGCCCGTTCGCCGTGGCTTGAGCGGCGGAACCCTCGCTTCAAGCGTTCTACACGCGGCCGATCGCATGCTCCTGACATGGAGACCGTCGATCGGCAGGCATTCCACAGCCCGACGGGGCAGGTGTACGGTCGCGCCGTGCGCTTCCAGGTGCTCGGCCCGATCGAGGCCGATGCCGGGAACGGCCCCATCGGGCTCGGTGGGCCGAAGCAGCGCGCCGTACTGGCGCACCTGCTCCTTCGGTCGAACCAGATGGTCCCGTCGGCGGTCCTGATCGAGGAGCTCTGGGGCGACGAACCGCCCGACTCCGCCAAGAACACGCTGCAGAGCTACGTGTCGCACCTCCGCAAGGCGCTGGGAGACGGTCGGATCGAAGGGCGACCGCCCGGCTACGTGCTCATCGTCGAACGCGATGAACTCGATGCGGATCGGTTCGACGACCTGCTGCGCGACGCGCGCAAGGCGGTCGCGATCGACGCGGCGACGGCGGTTCGGGTCTTCGACGAGGCGCTCGACCTCTGGCGTGGCCCGGCCTTCGCGGACCTCGCCGATGAGCCGTCGCTCGTGCCGGAGGCCGGCCGGCTCAACGAACTCCGCCTGAATGCGATGGAGGACCGCCTCGATGCGCTGCTCGCGAGCGGCGAGCACGCTCGCGTCGCCGGCGAGGCCCAGTCGATGATCGCGCACGACCCGCTCCGTGAGCGACTCTGGGGGCAGCTGATGCTCGCCCTCTATCGGGCCGGACGGCAGGCGGAGGCGCTCGCCGCCTTCCAGCGCGCCAGGGAGGTCCTCTCGGAGGAGTTGGGGGTCGATCCCTCACCCGAGCTCGTGCGATTGCACGAACGGGTGCTCCGACAGGACCCGGGACTCGATCTGCGCGGGGAGCCCTTGCGCGGGTACCGGCTCCTCGAGAGGATCGACGACGGTCCACACGGCGTCGTGTACCGGGCGATCCAACCGCATGTGGGGCGCGACGTCGCCGTGAAGGTCCTGCACGCTCGACTCGCCGGTGATCCGGAGTTCGTTCGCCGGTTCGAGCCCGACGCCCAGGCGGTGGCGGCGCTCGAGCACCCGCACATCGCCCCGATCCACGACTACTGGCGGGAGCCGGGCACGGCGTACGTCGTGGCTCGCTATCTCAGAGGCGGGAGCCTGGCGGCGCTGGAAGCACGGGCCGAGCCCCCCGAGCCGGCGGCCGCCGCCCGGATGATCGAGCACGTGGCCTCCGCGCTCGCCTTCGCCCATCGCCAGGGCGTCGCGCACGGCAACGTGACGGCCACGAACGTGCTGTTCGACGAAGAGGGCAACGCCTACCTCTCCGACTTCGCGATCGGAGCGGCCCAGCCGCCACGCGAGCGCGACGACGTGAGCGCTCTCGCCGCCCTGGTGCGTGGCCTGTTCGGCGCCGGACTCCCGCACTCGTTGGTGGAACTCCTCGAGCGGGCGGAGGACGGGGACGGCTCGCTCGAAGCGGAGACGCTCGGGGCGGCCGTCCGTTCCGCCTTCGAACCGGATCGCGTTCCCCCTGTTCAGCACGACGCGCGGAACCCCTACAAGGGCTTGCGCGCGTTCTCCGAAGCGGACGCGTCCGATTTCTTCGGCCGCGAGGCGTTGACGGAACGCCTCGTTGCCGCCATGGGCGATTCGGGCCCCGGATCCCGCTTCCTCGCGGTGGTGGGACCGAGCGGAAGCGGGAAGTCTTCCGTCGTTCGCGCCGGCCTCGTGCCGAGACTTCGCGGCGGCGCCATCACGGGCTCGGACGCGTGGTTCGTTGCCGACATGCTCCCCGGCACGCATCCCATGGAGGAGCTCGAAGCCGCACTGCTTCGCACCGCCGTTCGTCCCGTTGCGAGGCTCCTGGACCGACTCGAGGGAAGCTCGCGGGGACTCCTCGAGGCCGTGGACCTCGTGGTCCCCGGCGAGGCCGAGCTCGTCCTCGTGGTCGACCAGTTCGAGGAGCTCTTCACGCTGACCGAGGACCCGGCTGAGCGAGATCTCTTCATGGAGTCGCTGCGGGTGGCGATCACCGATCCCGCGAGTCGGCTGAGGGCGGTCGTCACGTTGCGCGCCGACCTGTTCGACCGGCCGTTGATGCATCCGAGGTTCGCGGACCTCCTCGGTTCGCGCGCCGTGGTCGTGCCGCCGCTGACGCCGGACGAGTTGGAGAAGGCGATCGCCCGACCCGCCGCTGCCGTCGGCGTCCGGCCGGAGCCGGGACTCCTCGCCGAGATGGTCGCCGACGTCGCGAACCAGCCCGGCGCGCTTCCCCTCGTGCAGTACGCCCTCACCGAGCTCTTCGAACGGCGGGGAGACGAGGGCCGCTCGCTCACCCTCGCGGCCTATCGAGAGATCGGCGGCGTCACCGGGGCGCTCGCTGCCAGGGCCGAATACCTCTATCAAGGGTCGGGGTCGGAGGGGAAGCGCGCCACGAAACAGCTCTTCCTGCGGCTCGTGACGCTCGGGGAGGGCCGTCAGGACACCCGCCGACTCGTCACGCGTGAGGAGTTGGGCGCGCTGGACGTCGATCAGGACGACATGGAGCGCGTTCTCGACGCGTTCGGCCGCCATCGGTTGTTGACCTTCGACCGAGAGCCGACGACCCGCGACCCGACCGTCGAGATCGCACACGAGGCGCTCCTGCGAGAGTGGCCGCGGCTCCACCGATGGATCGACGAGGCGCGCGACGACCTCCGGCGTTCGGGGCTCCTCTCGCGAGCGGCCGCCGAATGGCGCGGCGCAGAGCGAGATCCGAGCTTCCTGCTTCGCGGGGCACGGCTCGACCAGTTGGAGATCTGGGCCGACGCGACGGACCTCGCGGTCGGCAGACAGGACCTCGAGTACCTGATGGCGAGCGTCGCGCAGCGAGACCGGGATGAGGCCGACGTTCGTGCGCGTCAGGAACACCAAGAGCGCCTGGAGCGGCGCTCGCGGTCACGGCTTCGGAAGCTCGTCGCCGTCCTCACCGTTGCGGCGCTCGTCGCAAGCGTGCTGACGCTGGTCGCGATCGATCAGCGAAAGGAAGCCGACCGCCAAACTCGGCTTGCGACGGTGCGAGAGCTCGCCGCGGCCGCGACCGCGAGCCTCGCCATCGACCCGGAACGGACCATCTTGCTGGCGCTCCAGTCGATCGACGCAGGCCTGCGAGACGGCGTCGTCCTGAAGGAGGCCGTTGAGGCCCTTCACGCAGGCATCCAGGAAGACCGCTTGCTGTACACGATCACGAACCCGTCGACCGGCAACGTCGCGTGGAGCCCGAACGGCAGCCTGATCGCAACCGGCGGGTCCGTGGGCGGCAACGCGGAGTCCGACGTGATGCTGTGGGATGCTCGAACCGGCGCCCTGGTCCGCCGACTTTCGGGCCACACGGGGGACATCTCGAGCGTCAGCTTCAATCCCGACGGCTCCCTCCTCCTCACCACGGCAGACGACGGCAATGCGATCGTCTGGAAGACGCAGACCGGAACGCCAGTCTGGTCGGATCGAGGAAAGCCGGGGCCGGCCTCCTCGGGAACCTTCAGCGCCGATGGAAGGCTGCTGGCCCTGGGACGGGCCGACGGGGTCCACCTTCTCGAGACCAGCGACTGGCGGGAGGTTCGTACGTTCCCGACTGTCGTGCCTGTCACTCCGACGCTGAGCCTGCAGGGGAACCGGTTGTTCACCGGCTCCCAGGTGTTCGACGTCGCAACCGGCGACCACGTCATGAACCTTCCGTACGCGGCGGAGCTCGTCAGCCCGAACGGCCACCGCATCGCCGCGACGGCCTTCGACGACGCCGTCCACATCCTCGACGCCGAGTCCCCCAGGCACCAAATCCTGAGCTTCCCGGTTCCCGGTGGTACCTACGGCCTCGCGTGGAGCCCCGATGGCACGCTGCTCGCCACCGGCGGGCCCGACGGCATCGCCCGGGTCTGGGAGGCGGACTCGGGCAAGCTGCTGTTCGACCTCGTGGGCCACACCGGGCTCGTCGGCATGCTGGCCTTCAGTCCCGATGGGAATCGCCTGATCACCGGTGGCGGCGACGGCACGGCCAGGGTGTGGGACGTGAGCCGAGAGGGACCGGCCGAGTGGTTCACCGACGCGGAGCCGTTCCTCAATAGCGTGAGCTATCGCCCGGATGGCTCGCTCCTCATGACGACGGGGTGGAACGGGGACGGGTTCGCGTGGACGTGGGATCTCTCGACGGGCGAGAAGGTTCGAAGCTACCCCTTTGCCGAACAGGCCGCCTTCGCCAACGACGGGCAAACGCTCGTTTCGGGGCCGTTCGATCCGCGGATCCTCGACGTGTCGTCGGGGAAGGTGCTGCAGACGATGGTGGTCGATCCGAAGGACTTCGGACCCAACACGACCGCCTACAGCCTCGACGGATCGCTCGTCGCGGTGGGGAGCGTCGAGAACACGGTGACCGTGTGGAGCGCGTCCACGGGCGAGCTCACAAGGAAGCTCGGCGCGCCGGCAACCATTCCCGAGGACAGCAAGGACGTTGCCTTCAGCCCCGAGGGTGAGCTCGTGGCAACCATTGGAGGCAGGGCGACGCTCCGGGTCTGGGACGTAGCTTCCGGTGCTCCCGTCTTCGACGGCCAGGCGAACTCCGGACAGGGTAGGGCCCTTGCCTTCAGCCCGAACGGAACGATGCTCGCCACCGCCGGGACGGATGGGACCATCGTCTGGAGCGTTCCCTCGTTCAAGCGGATCACCACACTCGGTGCGGGAGGCGGAACCAACGACATCTCGTTCAGCGCCGATGGACGATCCCTGGCCACCGTCGGCGATCAGGGAACGACGAGAATCTGGTCGACATCGACCTGGGAAGAAACCCTCGTGCTCGCCGACGTCGGGGAATCCTTGACCGG
Source organism: Actinomycetota bacterium (assembly GCA_036556805.1). Taxonomy (GTDB): domain Bacteria; phylum Actinomycetota; class UBA4738; order UBA4738; family HRBIN12; genus DATBIS01. The sequence continues at coordinate 27,580 of DATBIS010000066.1, forward strand.
AGTGGCCCTTTCCCCGGATGGGAGCACCCTGGCCACCATCGGCAAGCAATCGACGACCAGCACCAGCGTCTCCGACATCCTCCACGTGTACGCGCTTCGGCTGGACGATCTCATCGGGTTCGCGGAGCGGAGCCTGAGCCGCGGTTTCACGCGAGCCGAATGCCGTCAGTTTCTTCACGTCGACGCGTGTCCGGTCGCATCACCATCGCCGCGACCGAGCGGATCCCCGGAGCTGCCCGCCACTCCGATCCAAGGACCGGAGGGCATGTATTGGGCGACGGTCGCTCCCGACGACGTGCGAGGAGCGGGCTTCCCCGCACGAGAGAACGAGGACCTCGCCGGCGACTATTCGTTGAGCATCGTCGACGGTACCTTCCATCTGCGGTGGCACGGTTGGTACGACCGGAGCATCTCCGGCACATATGCGATCTCGGGCGACCGCATTACGTTCAAGGACGAGACCGATCCCTGGTGCACCGGACGATCGATCGAGGGTCGGTGGACCCTCGACGGCATGAGCCTGTCGATCTCGAACATCGAGGCAACCGATACCCCCACGTGCGACCACGAAAGCGACCATGCAACCGCCGACTTGATCTTTGGAGGTCCGTGGGCACGACTCGGGAGGATCGCCTTCGGAGGGTGACCATCACTTCGGGTGGCGGAGACGACAGGATTCGAACCTGTGAGGGAGCTCAACACCCCCTAACCGCTTAGCAGGCGGCTGCTTTCGGCCACTCAGCCACGTCTCCGGAGCGATTCTAGCGGCCGACCACCAGTAGGCTCCCGGCATGCCGGACGTCGTGATCGTCGGGGGCGGGATCATCGGCGCGGCGTCCGCCTACGAGCTCACGCGCCGCGGGGTGAGCGTGACCCTCTTCGAGCGCGCCGAGCTCGCCGCGGGCGCCTCGGGACGGAACCAGGGCTGGTTTGTGCTCTCCTCGGACGAACACCTCGGGCCGATGAGCCGCGCGAGTGTGCCGGTCTACGAGGAGATCGTCGACACCTCGCCCGTCACGGTGCGGTTCGACCGCGAGGCGGTCGGGCACCTGCTCATCGCGCGCGACCCGGCCGGCATCGAGATGGCTCGGGAGCACGCGACGCAATGGGCGGCGACGGGCGTGCATGCCGAACGGCTCGACGCGGCGGAACTCCGCGAGGCTGAGCCGGCGCTCGCTTCGAGCATCATCGAGGCGTGGCTGCTGGACCAGGGACGACGAATCGACCCCGCTGCGCTCACGGTGGCGCTGGCCTTGCGCGCGCGAGAGCAGGGCGCGGACCTCAGGACCCACGTGAACGTTCGAGCACTGATCGAGTCCGCGAGCCGCGTGACGGGTGTCGTGACCGACGACGGCTTGGTGGCGGCCGACGTCGTCGTGCTCGCGGCCGGTCCGTGGTCGGCGGCCTTCACCCGGCCTCTCGGCTTGCCTCTACCGGTCAACGGCGCGCGCGGCTGGATCGTTGAGCTCTCCGCCGAACCCGGGACGATCCGGCACCACATCGAGGAGGAGGACGGCACCTGGGACGAGGAGCATGCGGTTCCCACCGCCGCCCACCTCGCGTCGGGCTTCCCCCGTGAGCCGGCCGTGTCGGCACTGCTCCACCAGTCCCACGATGATGCCATCGTCTGCGGTGCTTCCCATCACCCGGCCCTTCGCGCCGAGCCCGAGGACGTCGGGGCGCCGGCCCGGATCGTGGAGCGCGCGATCAGCGTCGCGCCCCCGCTCGCCGACCTCGAGGTGCGCGGGATCCGCTGGGGGATCCGCCCGATGTCGCCCGACGGCCGGCCGATCGTCGGATGGCTCGCGGACGGGCTGCTTGCGGCCACCGGGCACGGCCCGGAGGGCATCCTGCTCGGCGGCGGCACGGCCGCGCTGGTCGCGTCGCTCGTCACCGGCGACGACCCGCCGTTCCCGGCGGGCGCGTTCGACCCGAAGCGTTTCGGCTAGCCGCTCACCGCACGCAAAACTCGTTGCCCTCGGGGTCGCGCATGACGACCCAGTGCTCGCCGTTCTCCTCCATGTCGCGGAAGATCGACGCGCCGGCAGCCCGCTAGGATGTGCCTGCCCATGGCCATCCTCTGCCTCGGCGTCTCGTTCCGTCGCGCGCCGTTCGACCTGCTGGAACGGCTCACGCTCGCCGACGACGACCTCCACAAGGCCTATCTGCGGGCGCTCGACGCGGACGCGATCGAGGAGGCCGTGATCCTCTCGACCTGCAACCGGGTCGAGGTCTACGCGAACGTCCCCGCCTACCATGCGGGGTTCCTCGCGCTCAAGCGCGTGCTCGCGGAGTCCGGCGATGTCGCGGTCGAGGAGCTCGCGGAGCCTCTGTATTCCCACTACGAGCACGACGCCGCCGACCATCTTTTCGCGGTGGCCGCCGGGCTCGATTCGATGGTGCTCGGCGAGACCCAGATCGCCTCCCAGGTGCGCGAGGCCGCGAAGCGTTCGGAGGCCGAGGGGGCGTCGGGGCCGCGGCTGAAGGCACTGTTCCACGCGGCGAACCGTGCGGGACGACGCGTGCGAGCCGAGACCTCGCTCGGCGTGGCGCCGGATGCGTTCGTGGCGCTGGGCGCCGATCTCGCCGCCGATGAACTCGGTTCGCTCGAAGGCGCGAACGTCGTCGTGGTCGGAGCCGGGCAGATGGCCTCGCTCGCCGTACGCCATTTCCGTGCACGAGGAGTGGGCCGCGTGCGGATCCTGAACCGATCGCCCGAGCGCGCCCGTGCGCTCGCGATGCGATCGGACGGCGCCGAGCACGGCCCCCTCGACGGCCTGCGCGACGCGCTCGACGAAGCGGACCTCGTCGTGTCGGCCACGGGCGCGGCCGGCACCGTGATCCCGGAGAAGATCGTTCGGCTCGCGCTCGCCTCGCGGGAGCGGCCCCTCGTGCTGCTCGACCTCGCGGTCCCGCACGACGTGGACCCCGACGTGGTGAAGCTCGAGGGCGCGCGGCTGATCGACGTCGTGACCCTTCGCGGGAGGATCGCCGAGCACGACGAGGAGACGGCGTCGGGGATCGCGCGCGCACACGAGATCGTGGGCGAGGAAGTTCGTCGATGGGTACGTCGCAAGCGCGCCGACGCGCTCGCGCCGCTCATCACCGCCATCCGCACGCGCGGCGACGAGGTCGTGCGCGCGGAGCTCGAGCGGAGCGCTCCCCGGCTCGCGGACCTCACGCCCGACGAGCGGACGGCCGTCGAGGCGATGGCGCGCGCCATCGTCGCGAAGCTCCTGCACGACCCGATCGTCGCGTTGAAAGAACGTGCGGAGTCCGGTCCCGAGCACGCGCGCCTGCTGGCGGAGCTGCTCGGGATCGACCCCGCGAGCGAGTGAACCTCCGGCTCGGGACGCGTCGCTCGCGCCTCGCGATCGCGCAGGCGGAGGAGGTTCGCGCGCTCCTCGCCGAACGCGGCATCGACGCCGAGCTCGTGCCGATGTCGACGGCGGGTGACGAGGGCTCGAACCCGCAGGCGGCTCCCGCCGGACTCAAGGGCCTCTTCGTGGACACGATCGTCGAGGCGCTCGAGGAGGGGGAGATCGACGTCGCCGTGCACAGTGCGAAGGACCTGCCCTCCGAAGACGAGCCCGGGCTCCTGATCGCGGCCGTGCCGGTGCGCGCGGACCCCTTCGACGTGCTCTTGCTCCGATCCGAGACGCTGCCGGCCGGCGGCTTGATCGGCACGTCGTCGCTCCGCCGCCGGGCGCAGCTGCTGCGCTCGTTCCCGGGCGTGCGCGTCGAGAACATCCGTGGCAACGTCGACACGCGACTGCGCAAGCTCGACGAGGGCGAGGTCGACGCGCTGGTGCTCGCGGCGGCGGGGCTCGCTCGGCTCGGGGTGAAGCCGGAGCACGGCAGGGCGCTCTCGCTCGACCAGATGGTCCCGGCGCCGGGCCAGGGCGCGCTTGCGCTCCAAACCCGTCAGGACGACGACGACACGGTCCGCGCGCTCGCGGTCCTCGACCATGTCGCGAGCCACGTCGCGCTCGAGGCCGAGCGATCGCTGATGTGGCGGCTCGGCGGCGGCTGTTCCCTGCCGCTCGGCGCCTATGCCGAGGCTGACGCCGAGCTCGTCCGGCTCACCGCGCTCGTCTCGAGCCCCGATGGGACGCGGGAGGCTCGCGTCGAGGTCGAGTCCGACTCCGCGGAAGGTGCGGCGAGCGCGGCCACGAAGGAGCTGCTCGACCAGGGCGCCGAGGAGATCCTCGCCGAGGTCGCGGAGACGGCGTGAGGCGCCCGCTCCTGGGGCGCGTCGTGCTCGTCACGCGCGCGACCGACCCGAAGGATCCGCTCCCGCGGCTCCTCGAGCGCCGCGGAGCGCGCCCCCTCTCCGCGCCGTCGATCGAGTTGGTCCCGGCGCGCTCCGCGGCGCTCACCGGCGCACTCGGGCGGCTCGCCGCCGGCGAGTTCGCCTGGATCGCGATCACGAGCCGGGCAACCATCGAGATGCTCACGGCGCGACTGGACTCCCCTCGCGACGTCCGAGCGAACGTCGCCGTGATCGGCGAAGGCACCGCCGAGGCCTGGCGCACCTGGAGCCGCCGCGAGCCGGACCTTCAGCCGCGCACGTTCACGACCGCCGCGCTCGTCCGGGCCTTCCCACGCGGCAGCGGCCGGGTGCTGTGCGCTCGGGCCGACATCGCTCCGGCCGGCCTCGAGGACGCGCTCGCCGTGAAGGGATGGACGCCCATGCGCGTCGACGCCTATCGCACGCGGTTCCCGCGCTCGCTGCCGGCTGCGGCGAGCGCCGCCCTTCGCAGGGGCGACGTCGACGCCATCACGTTCACGAGCGCCTCGACCGTGAGCGGCTTCCTCGGGGCGATCCGGACCGTGAAGGGCAACCCGAAGGTGGTCTGCATCGGGCCGGTCACCGCGCGCGAGGCTCGCGCACGCGGGTTGACGGTCGCCGCCGTCGCGAAACCGCATACGATGGAGGGACTCGTGGCCGCCCTCGAGCGTACGTTCACTCCGAGAGGCACCGATCGATGAGCCATCCACGGCAGCGACCTCGCCGGATGCGCCGTACCGCGGCGCTGCGATCGCTCGTGCGCGAGACCGACCTCTCGCCGCGCCACCTGATCGCGCCGCTCTTCGTGAAGGAGGGCATCGCGAGCCCGCTTCCCATCGAGTCGATGCCGGGTCAGCTCCAGCACACGCTCGAGTCGTTGCGGAAGGAGGCTCGCGAGATCGCTTCGCGAGGCGTGGTGGGCTTCATGCTCTTCGGGGTGCCCGAGCGGAAGGACGCCGAGGGAACCGAGGCGTGGAATCCCGACGGCGTCGCGCAACGCGCGCTCGGCGAGCTCCGCGATGAGCTCGGCGACGACCACGTCGTGATCGCCGACCTCTGCCTCGACGAGTACACCGACCACGGCCACTGCGGCGTGCTCGACGCCGACGGCAACGTCGACAACGACGAGACACTCGAGCGATACCGCCGGATCGCGCTCGCCCAGGCTGAGGCCGGGGCCCAGCTCGTGGGGCCGAGCGGCATGATGGACGGCCAGGTCGCCGCGATCCGCGATGCGCTCGACGCCGCCGGCCGGGACGACGTCGGCATCCTCGCGTACGCGGCGAAGTTCGCGAGCTCCTTCTACGGGCCGTTCCGCGAGGCCGCCGAGTGCGCGCCGCGATTCGGCGACCGCACCGGCTACCAGATGGATCCCGCGAACGCCGACGAAGCGATCCGCGAGATCCGCGCCGACGTCGACGAGGGCGCCGACCTCGTGATGGTGAAGCCCGCGCTCCCCTACCTTGACGTCATCCGCCGCGCGAAGGACGAGGTTCGGTTCCCGCTCGCCGCGTACCACGTGAGCGGCGAGTTCGCGATGGTGAAGGCCGCGGCCGCGAACGGCTGGCTCGACGAGCGCGCGGTCGTGCTCGAATCCCTCATGTCGATCCGCCGCGCCGGCGCCGACCTCGTCCTGACCTACCACGCGAAGGACGCGGCCGAGTGGCTCGCCGAGTGACGTGACCCTCACGGTTCGCGAGGCCGGCGAAGACGATCTCGCCGCGGTCGCGCGACTCCTCGAGGCGTTGCACGACCCGCCCACCGTGCTCGCGGACGCCGCCGTCTGGCGCGAGATCATGGCTCAACCCAACCGCACCGTTCTGCTCGCCGAGCTCGACGGCGAGCCTGCCGGCACCGCCGACCTCATGGTGCTCCCGAACATCACGAACGGCGCGCTCCCTCGGGTGAACGTCGAGAACGTGGCGGTGGCGCCGTGGTGCCGGCGGCGCGGCGTCGGCCGCGCGCTGATGGCCGAGGTCGAACGCCGCGCGGTCGAAGCGGGCTGCTACAAGATCATGCTGATGTCGGCGCTGCACCGGGACGGCGCACACCGCTTCTACCAAGAGATCGGCTACGAGCGCGTGGCCGAGGGGTATCGCCGCTCGCTCGTCTGAGGCGGCGCCGGGAGGATCGCGAGCGTGTTCACCGTCGAACAGCGAGATGCCCTTCGCGAGCGCGTCCTTGCGCTGGGACGCGACGACGACCGCGTCGTCGCCGGGGCGATCGTGGGATCGCTCGCCGTGGACGCCGGCGACCGCTTCTCCGATCTGGACCTGACGTTCGGGATCGCGGACTCAATTCCTGTCTCCGAGGTACTCGACGACTGGAGCACCAGGCTGGTCGACGAGCTCGACGCCGTGCACCTCGTCGACCTGCAGCGGGAACCGACGACGTATCGCGTCTTCCTCCTGCCCGACGCGCTGCAGCTCGACCTTTCGATGACGCCCGAGACCGAGTTCCGTCCCGCCGGGCCGCGATTCCGACTCCTGTTCGGCACGACTGCTCCCGGTGAGAGCCGGGCAACGACGAAAGCCGGAGGCCTGTTCATTGCGACGCCGTCGAGTCCCGAGGAGGTCTTCGGCTGGGGTGTCATCTACGCGCTCCACGCTCGCGCCTGTATCGAGCGAGGACGCGTCTGGCAGGCGGAGCACTACGTGGGCGCCGTGCGCGACCACGCGCTCGCGCTCGCCTGCCTGCGGGAGGGAGTCATCGCGGTGCAGGCCCGCGGCTACGACGACCTCTCAGCGGACACCCGTGATCGCTTCCGCGACACGCACGTCGGCGCCCTGGAAGAAGACGCGCTGCGTGCGGTGTTGGCGTCGAGCGTTCGATCGCTCCTTCTGGAGGGGAGGGAGGCGGAGATCCCGCACGCTCACGTCGTTTCCGAGCGGCTCGCGGAGCTCGCCGAAAGACCATGACCGGGCCGAAACCCGGGCGCGTCTCTGAGGCTTAGACCGGGACGGGTTCGCCGAGATTGCGCTCGATGAACGCCATAACGCGGTCCCACGCGACGCCCGCCGCCTCGGCGTCGTAGGACTCTCTCGCGTCGTTCATGAACGCGTGGTGGGCTCCCTCGTACCGATGCACCTCACTGCCGTTCGCCTTCGCGGCAAGCTTCTCGCCGAGCGCATCGAGCGCGGCAGGCTCGAACCGGTCCTCGGTGCCGAAGTGGGCCTGCACTGGGCAGAGGGGCTCGCCCTCCTCACACGACCCGTAGAAGACGATCGACGCGTCGAGCCGGTCGTCGGTGCAGGCGAGCTGCCACGCGAGCGAGCCGCCCATGCAGAACCCCATGACGCCCACGGCCGCTGCCTCGAGGTTCCGGACGTGGGCGACGCAGTGACGGAGGTCGTCGAGCGCGGCAGGGCGGTCGAGCTCCATCGCGCGCTTCTTCGCGTCGTCGGGCTCCTCGATCGCGCCGCCTCGATACAGATCCGGCGCGATCGCGACGTACCCCACCGACCCCAGTCGATGCACGAACGACTCGATGTTGCCGTTCAGCCCCCAGTACTCCTGGACCACGATCATCGCGCCGCCGGGCGGGAAACCGTCGGGCACGCCCAGCACCGCCGGCAGCGGGCTGCCGGCCCCCCCGATCGTCACTCGCCGCACACGCATGGCCGGGCATCCTATCGGTCCAGCTACCCTGTCCGCCGTGACGAGATCCGATGACCTCTTTCGAAGGGCGGTGGAGCTCATCCCCGGCGGCGTGAGCTCGCCCGTCCGAGCCTTCGGCGCCGTCGGAGGCACGCCGCGCTTCGTCGAACGCGGCGAGGGCGCCTACCTGATCGACGTCGAAGGCAACCGCTACGTGGACCTCGTGCAGTCGTGGGGAGCGCTGCTGTTCGGGCACGCGCGCGAGGAGATCGTGCGCGCCGCGATCGAGGCGGCCGAACGCGGAACCTCGTTCGGCGCGCCGACCGAGCTCGAGGTCGAGCTCGCCGCACGGGTCGTCGACGCCGTCCGCAGCGTCGAGCTGGTTCGCCTGGTGTCGAGCGGGACCGAGGCCGCGATGAGCGCGGTGCGGCTCGCGCGTGGGTTCACCGGTCGCGACGTCGTCGTGAAGTTCGAGGGCTGCTACCACGGCCATTCGGATCCCCTGCTCGCGAAGGGCTCCGGGTCGGGGGCCGCGACGTTCGGCATCCCCGGCTCGCCCGGCGTGACCGAGGGCGAAGCGCGCGACACGATGACGGTCGCGTTCAACGACCTCGAGGGCGCGCGCGAGCTGATCACACGCCGCGGTGAGGAGATCGCCTGCGTGATCGTCGAACCGGTGGCAGCGAACATGGGCGTCGTGCCGCCCGAGCCCGGCTTCCTCGAGGGCCTTCGCGAGCTCTGCACCGAGACCGGCGCGTTGCTGATCCTCGACGAGGTCATCACGGGCTTTCGGATCGCGTACGGCGGAGCGCAATCCTTCTACGGGGTCGAGCCCGACCTCACCGTGCTCGGCAAGGTGATGGGGGGAGGGTTCCCGTGCGCGGCCTTCGGCGGACTCCGCGATGTCATGGGCGCGCTCGCTCCGGACGGGCCCGTGTACCAGGCCGGGACGCTCAGCGGAAACCCGGTGGCCGTCGCCGCCGGCATCGCGGCGCTGGATCTCGCGCGCGAGACCGACCCGTACGCGCAGCTCGAGAAGACGGCGGAGGAGCTCACGGCGGGGCTCGGCGAGGCGTTTGCCCGGTCGGGCGTTCCGGCGACGACCAACCGCGCCGGCTCGCTCTTCTCCGTGTTCTTCACACCGGAGCCCGTGCGCGACTTCGCCGGCGCGAAGGCCGCCGATCACGAGCGGTACGCGCGCTTCTTCCACCACCTGCTCGACCGTGGCGTCTACCTGCCGCCGTCCGGCTACGAGCTCTGGACCCTCGGGGCGGCGCACGGACCGGCCGAGGTCGAGCACGTCCTCGAGGCCGCCGGGTCCTTCGCGGGATGACGTACCCGAAGATCGAGCTGCACGTGCACCTCGAGGGGTCCGTGCGACCGCGCCGGCTGCTCGAGATCGCGAAGCGCAACGGCGTCGCGCTCCCCGCCGACACCGAGGAGGAGCTCGCGAAGCTCTACCGGTTCCGCGACTTCGCGCACTTCATCGAGATCTGGATCATGACGTCACAGGTGATCCGCGCCGAACGCGACTTCCGCGAGATCGTCGTGGACTACGCCGGGGAGGCGGCGGCGCACGGCGCCGTGTACGTCGAGGGGATCTTCTCGCCGGCCGAACGCGTGAAGTACGGCGTGACCTGGGACGAGGCGTTCTCGGGCGCGTGCGACGGCGTGCAGGAGGCGAAGGAGCGGTTCGACGTGACCGTGCGCCTCACGCCGGACATCCCGCGGGACCTGGAGATCACCGACCCTCATGAGGGCGCCGAGCGCACCGTCACCTACGCGTCGAAGTACCGCGAGCGGGGCGTGGTTGGCGTCGGGCTCGGTGGTTTGGAGAAGTTCCCACCCGAACCGTTCGCGGCGACCTTCCGCCGGGCGAAGGACGAGGGCCTGGGCTCGGTCCCGCACGCCGGCGAGGTGGAGGGGCCGGCCTCGATCCGCGGCGCGCTCGATGCTCTGGGGGCCGACCGGATCCGCCACGGGATCCGGGCGATCGAGGACCCCGAGCTCCTCGCGGAGCTCGCGGAGCGCGAGATCGTGCTGGACGTGTGCCCAACGTCCAACGTGCGAACGGGCGCGGTGGCCTCGATCGAGGAGCATCCGCTCCCGAACCTGCTGGAGGCCGGCGTGCGCTGCACGCTCAACACCGACGACCCCGCGATGTTCGGGACCGACCTCGGGCGCGAGCACGAGGTCGCGGCGGGTCTCGGCGTGTCACCCCGGCTGCTCTTCGAGGCGGGGGTCGCGGGCGCGCTCTGCGGCGACGCGGAGCGCGCCCGCCTCAGCACCATCGCTCAGACCTTCGACTGGTCGAAGGTCTGAGCGACTCGTCAGGCGTACTCGACGGTGGGGCCGAGGACGAGATCCGCGTCCAGCTCCAGACCCACGCAGATCGTGCCGCAGACCGTCCCGTCGCTCGCACGCACCGGGGAGACCCAGCACCGGAGCGGCAGGGCATCGCCGTCGAGCTCGAAGCTCGATGCGCCGCCGTCGAGCGCCTGAAGGTGCGCCTCCACCACGTCGCCGTCGATCCCGAACGCGTCGAAGATGTCGGGCGACCCGACGAGCTCGCCGATGCGGCTCGTCCCGGGTACCGAGGTGAAGCGGAGCGCCGCGTCGGTCGTCCAGAGGACGCTCGGGAACCGGTCCGTTCCGACCACACGTCGTGCGGTCGCGGCGGGTTCGAGCGGGGCGGGCCGCTCGGGTTCCTTCTTGGGCGGAGTCCACGCCGGCACCGTGTCGGTGATGCCGAAGAGTTCCCACTGTCTCATGCAAGATCCCCCTCGAGAGACGCGGTCTCCCCCATGATCGGCATTTCCGATCACCCGGGGCATCGGCACAACGGTGGTTTCCGCCGAGGATCGACCGTCCGTCCCGCATCCGATCCCCCGGCCGGCCGGAGCTAGGCCCTTCGGCCCAGGCGGGCTGCGTTCGGCTCGGCGGCTCAGGGCCGCAACAGGTACAGGCGGAACACGTCGTGCTCGATGGGCAAGACCTCGAAGTCGCTGAACCCGGCCTCGAGCGCGTACCCCGCGAGCGTGTCGGGGCGCATCACCGCGCCGGTGCCGGCCGACGGTGGATCCGACAGCCCCGCGGGGAGGCAGTCGAACACGCTCCACCCGTAGTTGTACGCCTCCTGATCGTCGGGTTCGCCCGTGAACGTCTCGCGCGTGCGCTCGTCCACCACGAGCATCGCGCCGTCGTCGACGAGCGCATGTCGAACGCTCGCGAGCACCTCGACGGGCCTCGCCATGTCGTGGACGCACTCGAACGCCGTCGCGAAGTCGACCCGCCCTCCCAGCTCGGCGGCGTTCACCGCGTGGAACCGCACGCGCTCCGAGAGGCCGGCCTCGGCCGCGTTCTGCCTCGCGTGCTCCACCGAGACCTCGTCGCTGTCGAGCCCGTCGACGGTGACGAGCGGGTAGGCCCGCGCCATGGCGATCGACGACCAGCCGGCGCCGCAGCCCACGTCGGCGATCCGCGCACCCGGTGCGGCCGACAGGCGCGCGTGGACGTCGGGGATCGCCGGGAGCCACTCGTTCGGCAGCGTCGTGAGGAACAGGGGCCGGTTCGCCCCGCCCTGGCCGACGACGCTCTCGGCGCCGTACGCCTCGTAGGGGATGCCGACGCCGGTGCGGAACGCGTCGACCACGAGGTCGATGACGGTGCGAAGGCTCATGAGCTGCTGGATGCCCGATCCGACGTACGAGAGGGAGTCGCGATCGAGCAGGGCCTCCGCGTGTCCGGCCGGCAGGGAGAACCTCGGCGAGCCCTTGCCCGAAACGTCGGCGACGAGGATCGCGCGCGTCGCCTGCTGTTCGAGCCACTCCCGCGCGTAGCGCTCCGCGATGCCGGCGTGTTCGGCAAGCTCCGAGCTGGTCGACGGACCGTGATCGACGAGTGCCTGGTACAGCCCGAGCCGAAGCCCCAGGTACCCGGAGAGCACGTCGAAGTATCCGAGCGCCGATCCGAAGGCCCGTTCGGCGAAGGCGTCTCGCTCCGCGTCGTGGTCGCTCACGGCGGGAGCCTAGCGGGCGGCCGCCGTGGGACGCCAGCGGCTGCTGGGTGCAACGCCGAGGCACCTCGGTGAGACGATGGAGCAGACGAGCAAGGAGGAGCGATGACCAATCAGCAGGCGACGTTCGGAGCCGGGTGCTTCTGGGGCGTCGAGTGGGTATTCCGGCAGGTGCCGGGCGTGATCGATGCGGTGTCGGGCTACAGCGGCGGCATGGTCGAGGACCCGAGCTACCGGGACGTCTGCACCGACACGACCGGGCACGCCGAGGTCGTGCAGGTCACGTTCGACCCGGAGGTCGTGTCGTACGACCAGCTGCTCGAGGTCTTCTGGGCGATGCACGACCCCACGCAGGTCGACCGCCAGGGGCCGGACCACGGCTCGCAGTACCGCAGCATCGTGCTCGCGCATTCGCCGGAGCAGCGAGCGGCCGCGGAGGCCTCGAAGGGCCGCGCGCAGGAGCGGTTCGCCTCGCCGATCGCCACGGAGATCGTGGACTTCGTGCGGTTCTACCCGGCCGAGGACTACCACCAGCACTACTACGAGCGGAACGGCCACGAGCCGTACTGCCACGTGTTGCCGGTGGGCGTGCTCAGGGAGCTCGGGCTGGTCCGCGCGTAGCGCGGCTCACACGTCGCGCACGACGCAGAACTCGTTGCCCTCGGGATCCGCGAGGACGACGAACGGGTCCTCGGGGTCGTCGCTCACCCAGCGACGCGTGGCCCCGAGGGCCTCGATCTCCTTCGCGGTGGCCTCCTCGTCCTTCGCGACGAAGTCGACGTGGACGCGGTTCTTCACGACCTTGCCCTCGGGGACCTTCTGGAAGCCGATGCGCGCGCTCCCGTCGGGCGCCTTGATCGAGGACCAGTCGTCGAAGTCGCGGCTGACCTCGTAGCCGGTGAACGAGCGCCAGAACGCCGCGAGCGAGCGCGGGTCGGCGCAGTCGATCACGACCTGGTAGAAGCGCACCTCAACCACGGAACCCGACCTCCTTGTGCGTGCCGTCGCAGAACGGCATCGTGTTCGAACGTCCGCACCGGCAGAGCGAGCACCGGTCGGCCGGCTCGAAGACGGTACCGTCGCTCGCCGACAGCGCGACGCCGCGCACGCGCATCGGGCCGTTCGCCTTCAGCGCGATCGCCGGGCTCGAGCTCGGCACATCCCAGCTCACGGGTCGGGGGAACCGCACGAGCGGGTTGCCCTCGGTGAGCTTGCGACACGTCTTGCCCTCATCGCAGAACGGCAGTTCGGTCGAAGCTCCGCATCGGCAGAGCACGTAGGTCGCGTCCGTCGGGATCGCCGGCCCCTCGGTCCACGCGCCGCCTTCGTCCCGTTCCAGTCGGAAGAGCGGCACCGCGCCGGAGACGACGTACGGGCCGTGGTCGACGATCAGGATCTCGGCGTCGCTCACGCGTCGCGGAACCCGGTGGTCTTGTGGCTGCCGTCGCAGAACGGCTTGTTGCCCGACTGCCCGCAGCGGCAGAGGGCCATGCGGTTGCGCACCTCGTAGGGCTCACCGTCGGACCCCACGACCGGGATCCCACCGCGCACCAAGAACGGTCCGTCCGCCTGCACGAGCACCGCCGGCTCGAAGTCCTGCTCGACGGGCTCTCCGCCCTCCTCCAACAGGTACTGGATGCGCCCCGACGGGCAGAGGGACACCATGCGCTTCAGGCGCTCGCGGACCTCGGGGTCGGCGGTCTCGTCGATCATCTGCCAGACCTTCGTGAAGCGGTCGCCGCAGTACCCGGCGTCGGTGCAGAGGCGCTGCTCGTCGGTGAGGACCACGCCGTCGCCGACGAACACCTGCCGGCGCTCGGACGACGGGCCGTGATGGGCCGTCTCGGCGCCGTCGAAGCCCGCGGCGACGCACGCGTCGTCGCACCGGGGCTTGTCCTTCGAGAGGCCGCAGCGGCAGAGCCGGCACGGGTCCTGGACGCCGATCTCCTGCCCGTCGCCCCAGTCGATCGGCTCGCCGAACTCGGTCTCGACCTGCCAGGTCCGCTTCACCGACGACAGGCCGCTCACGCGATAGGGGCCGTGCTCCTCGACCTCGATCCTCGGCGGCATCGAGCGAGCCTACCGCCGCTCCGCGGAAGCGTGGCGCCTGCTTCCCGGTCGCGCCGACCCCGCCTATACTGCCGAACACGTGTTCGAGGACCTCAATCCGCAGCAGCGCGAGGCGGTCGCGTTCGGCGAGGGGCCGCTGCTGGTGGTCGCGGGCGCCGGAAGCGGCAAGACCACGACGCTCGCCTGCCGCGTCGCGTCGCTCGTCGAGCGCGGGGT
>DATBIS010000067.1:0-2312 GCA_036556805.1 Actinomycetota bacterium
TTGCGTGCGTTGGGAGAGGCTGCCATGCGCGTCAGGTGTCCGATCGGTATGGCAGCAAAACCCATGAAAGGATCGTGCAAGGAGGACCGTAAGATCCGGTTAAGCCGTGCCGGATCCAGCCCCCAGGAACATCCTCGTCGCGGTCGCCTGGCCGTACGCGAACGGCCCGCGGCACATCGGCCACGTGGCCGGATTCGGCGTGCCCGCCGACGTCTTCGCCCGCTACCACCGGCTGCGCGGGAACCGCGTCCTCATGGTCTCGGGGACTGACGAGCACGGCACGCCGATCATGGTCGCAGCCGACCGGGCGGGCGTCTCGCCACGCGAGCTCGCCGACCGGATGAGCGCCGTGATCCGCAACGACCTGCGCGATCTCGGGCTCTCGTACGACCTCTTCACGCGCACGACCACGAAGAACCACCATCGGGTGACGCAGGACCTCTTCCGGACGCTCTACGACAAGGGCTACGTGCTCGAGCGCGAGACGCTCGGCGCGTTCTCGGCGACGACCGGCCACACGCTGCCCGACCGCTACATCGAGGGCACGTGCCCGATCTGCGGCTACCCCGAGGCGCGCGGCGACCAGTGCGACAACTGCGGGAACCAGCTCGACCCGACCGACCTGATCGAGCCGCGCTCGAAGATCGACGGCTCGCCGCCGGTCTTCCGCGAGACGACGCACTTCTTCCTCGACCTGCCGGCCTTCAAGGAGCGGCTCGCCGAGTGGATCGGCGCCCAGCGCGACTGGCGGCCGAACGTCAAGAACTTCTCCCTCCGACTCGTCGAGGACCTGAAGCCGCGGCCGATCACGCGCGACCTCGACTGGGGCGTGCGGATCCCGCTGCCCGAGTTCGAGGGGCGCGACGACAAGCGGATCTACGTCTGGTTCGACGCGGTGATCGGCTACCTCTCGGCCGCGGTCGAGTGGGCGCACGTCACCGGCGAGCCGGACGCCTGGCGGGACTGGTGGCAGAACCCGGAGGCCGGCCACTACTACTTCATGGGCAAGGACAACATCGTCTTCCACTCGGTCATCTGGCCCTCGATGCTCATGGGCTACGGCGCCGGTGGCGAGGTCGGCGGCGGCGAGGTGCCGCTCGAGCTGCCTGACGACATCGTCGCGACCGAGTTCCTCACGATGGAGGGCCGCAAGTTCTCGTCGTCGCGCGGGGTCGTGATCTACGTGAACGACTTCCTCTCGCGCTACGACCCGGACCCCCTGCGCTACTTCCTCACGATCGCCGGGCCCGAGAACCAGGACACGGACTTCACCTGGTCCGAGTTCGTGCGGCGCAACAACGACGAGCTCGTGGCGACCTGGGGGAACCTCGTCAACCGGACGCTCACGAACGCGCACCGGAACTTCGGGAGCGTCCCGGAGCCGGGCGAGCTCTCGGAGGCCGACCGCGCCGTGCTCGCGGAGGTGGACGCGGGGTTCGAGACCGTCGGGGACCTGCTCGAGCGCGCGAGCTTCAAGGCCGCGCTGGGCGAGGCGATGGCGCTCGCGACGCGCGTGAACCAGTACGTCTCCGAGGCGGCGCCGTGGGCGCTCGTGAAGGACGACCGGCAGCGCGCGGGCACCGTGCTCTTCGTCGCGCTGCGGGCGGTCGACTCGCTGAAGACGCTCCTCGCGCCCTTCCTGCCCTTCTCCTCGCAGGCGGTGCACGAGCTGCTCGGGTACGAGGGCCGGCTCGCCGGGCCGCTCGAGATCCGCGAGGTCGGCGCCGACGACGACGACCCGCACGAGGTGCTCACCGGCGACTACGCCTCGTCCGTCGGGTCGTGGACGCCGAGCGCCCTCCCGGCCGGGCAGGAGCTGCGCGAGCCGCGGCCGCTCTTCGCGAAGCTCGATCCGGACACGGTCGTCGAGGCGGAGCTCGCGCGCATGGAGACGGCGGCCGACCTCGCGTGATCGACACGCACGCGCACCTCGACGGCGGGGACGAGCCGGCCGGCGAGGTCCTCGCGCGGGCGCGCGCGGCGGGGGTCGGCCGCGTGATCGCCGTGGGGTCAGGTCTTGCATCGTGCGCCGCCACGCTCGCGATCGCCGACGAGGAGGACGGCGTCTTCGCGGCGCTCGGCATCCATCCGCACCAGGCGGGCGAGGACTGGGACCTCGGCGCGCTCCGCGGGCTGCTCGCGCACCCGAAGGCGGTCGCCGTGGGGGAGACCGGCCTCGACCACTTCCGCGACTACGCGCCGCGCGACCGCCAGCTCGCGCTCTTCCGCGCGCAGGCCGGGCTCGCGGCCGAGACCGGGAAGGCACTCGTCGTCCACACGCGCGCGGCCGACGCGCCGACCGTCGAGGTGCT
>DATBIS010000068.1:0-20781 GCA_036556805.1 Actinomycetota bacterium
CGTCGCCGAACCACTCGACGGGGTCCCGGTCGGCCGGCCAGTCGGGCGGCCACGGATCCGGCGCCTTACCGAGCGCCGTGCAGGCGATCTTGTGCTCGTAGACCTGCGCGATGTGCCGGACGAGGTCGTCCACCAACCATCCGGGGCAGGACGGCACCGCCGCTTGCATCCCTGCCGCGCCCGCCGCCTCGGACAGCCGGAGGCCGTCGGCGCGCACGTGCTCGACGAACGTCGTGTAGTCCATCGCCCGAGCTTAGCCGCGGTCGCCCGAGCCTGGCTTCGTGGGGATCGGTGGTCGCGAAGCTCCTCAGACTCGAAGGGTGACCCGGGTCACGAAGGTGAGGCTGCTGCCCGCGACCCGCCCCGTGATCTCCCAGCACCCCTCGGTAGGGAACACGAGCGATGACGGCTGGAAACCGATCGGGCCGTAGTCAGACATGAGCGCGCGCAATGGCGGTGCGCCGGCGTCGAGGCGGCGTCCCGTGATCCGGAGCCGCCCCCTCACCGCCCGGTCCCACGGGAACTTCACGACGATGGCGCCGTGCCGGTTGATGTTGTCCGGGGTCGCGCGAACGACGCCGTGAGGCCACAGCCCGACCCAGACCTCACCATTCCCGAAACCCTGCGCCCCGAGACCCGCAGGGTCCCCAGGGCGATGGCTGGCATCCGGCAGCGTGACGGCACACTCGAACTGGGTCGCCGAGGTCGGCTGGTCGACGGGTGGAGAAGGAGGGGCCGACACCCCGGGATGCGTACATGCGACGAGCGCGAACACGACCGCAGCGCAGCTCAGCCGGCGCATGTCGTCAATACGTCGAGAGCGAGCGGGAGGTTCCACCTCCCTCCTCAGGTCTTCATGCCCAGCGAGAAGCGTAGCGCTCGATCCAGCTGGGGCAGTTCATCCGCCTTCCGCACACGCTCGTACGCCTCGGCGTCCCGGATATCCGCGACACCCTCGCCGACCGCCTTGTCTGCGTTCGGGGGTCCGTGCTATCACGGGAGGAGCCATCGATCGGAGGGGGAATGCTCGCTCCGCACCGTCGCCTCGCCGTCGCGGTCCCGCTGGTGCTGGTCCTCGTGGCCACCGCGTGCTCGGGTTCGTCCAAGACCGGCAGCACGACCGGCGGCGAGGGCGGTCCGGTCAAGGAGGGCGGCGTGCTTCGGATCGGCACGAGCTCCGGGATGATCTCGCCGAACCCCTTCGTCGGGTACAACCAGGACGACTTCTCGGCCTGGATGTACATCTACCCGAGCCTGCTGCAGTACGACACGACGACGCCCTCCTACGACTACCTGCCGAGCTTCGCGACCGACTGGTCGCAATCGAACGACGGCATGACCGTGACGTTCCACACGATCGCCGGCGCGACGTGGTCCGACGGCGAAGCGCTCACGGCCGAGGACGTCGCCTGGACCTTCTCGATGATCAAGCAGTACCAGGACGGGCCGACCGGCGCGTGGGCGGGCAGCGTGACGTTCCTGAAGAGCATCGAGGCGACCGACGACACCACGGTCGTCGCCCACTACGACCACCCTTCGGGGACCGCGTTCTTCGACCTCGGGCTTTCCCCCATCCTGCCGCCGCAGGTCTGGGGCCAGTACGCGACCGGCGACGGCGCGGGCATCGAGACCTTCGCGAACGAGCCCGAGAACGGCGAGCCGCTCACCGGCGGCGGGCCCTTCCTCCTCACCAAGTACGAGAAGAACAACATCGCGCTGTTCGAACGCAATCCGAGCTGGTACGGCACCCCGCCTCACATCGACGGGTTCGGCCTCCAGTTCTACCGGGACGAGGACGCGATGGTGACCGCGCTCAAGACCGACGAGCTCGACGCGATCAACGAGATCCCGCCGACGAGCGTCGCAACGCTGAAGTCCGCCGGCATCACCGTGTACGACGGCCAGGCGCTCGTGCTCCGCGACCTCATCTTCAACCTGAACCCCGACAAGTCGCAGCACCGCGAGCTCCTCGACCCCCGTGTGCGCGAGGCGATGGAGTACGCGATCGACCGCGACGCGATCGTGCAGACGGCCTGGCTCGGCTACGCCTCGCCGGGCTCGAGCATCGTTCCCGAGGGCAACAGCACGGGCGGCGTGCCGTGGCACGATCCGAGCGCGCAGCCGCTGCCGTTCGACACCGCGAAGGCGAACGAGATCCTCGACTCGCTCGGCTACGCGATGGGCTCCGACGGCGTCCGCATAGCCGACGGCCACCCCATGGCGTACGACGTGGTCTTCCCGCAGGACGAGGAGGGCGCCGGCGACCGCGCGTTCCAGATCATCCAGCAGGGTTTCCGGGAGATCGGCGTGAGCCTCACGCAGAAGCGGCTCGACGACAACGCGGCCTGGGACGCGATGTACTGCGGCCACGACTGCCAGTACCGTGACTTCGACCTCGCGATGTGGGACTGGTTCCCGGCGGCCGACCCCGACTTCATCATGTCGGTCCTCACCTGCGGCGAGTGGGGAAACTGGAACGACACCGGCTACTGCAACCCGGCATACGACAAGCTGTACGCGAAGCAGAAGTCGGCGGTCGACCCCCAGGAGCGCCAGCGGATCATCTTCCAGATGCAGCAGCTCGCGTACGCGGACCGGCCGTACATCATCCTCACCTACGACCAACGCCTCGACGCCTGGTCGCAAGCCTGGGCCGGCTTCGTCGAGTCGACGCAGGGGATCTTCAACAACTTCTCGACTCAGAGCCTGACGTCCGTGCACCAGATCTAGGGGCGGCGCGTGCGCCGCACGGACTACCTGATCAAGCGCGCGCTCTTCGCGATCGCGACGGTGTTCGTGGCGATCACGCTCAACTTCTTCCTGTTCCGCGTCCTGCCCGGCGATGCCGTTCGCAACATCGCGCGGGTCCCGCGCGCGACGCCCGAGTTCCGTCATTCCCTCGAGGTGCAGTTCGGGCTCGACAAGCCCGTGTGGCAACAGTACGTGATCTACCTGCGCGAGATGGCGCACGGGAACCTCGGCGTCTCGTTCACGAACCACCAGCCCGTGTCGGAGAACCTGTGGGAGGACCTCGCGAACACGATCCCGATGGTGACGCTCGGGACGCTGTTCGCGATCGCGATCGGGGTGCTCACCGGCGTCCTGTCCGCCTGGCGCCGCGGCACGAAGCTCGACCAGGTCAGCACGAACCTCGCGATCGCCTTCTACTCGTTTCCGACGCAGTGGCTCGCGCTCGTGCTGCTCATCTACTTCTCGGCGTGGCTTCCGAGCCACGGCCGCACGAACGACTTCCTGCTCGACCCCACGCCGTGGCAGCACGCGAAGGACGTGCTCGTGCACATGCTGCTGCCCTCGCTCACCCTCGCGCTCACGCTCTACGGCGAGTACACGCTCATCGTGCGTTCCGCGATGCTGGAAACGCTCGGCGAGGACTACGTGCTCACCGCACGGGCGAAGGGCCTCTCGCAGCGCGCGATCGTGGTGCGTCACGCGCTCCGCAACGCGCTCCTGCCCACGACGACGCTCGTGGCGCTGTCGCTCGGCTACATCGTCGCCGGCGCGATCCTCATCGAGACGGTGTTCTCGTGGCCGGGGATCGGCAACGCCGTGTATCAGGCCGTCACCGAGCGCGACTATCCGATGCTGCAGGGCGCGTTCCTCGTGCTCACGGTGTCGGTGGTGTTCTTCAACTTCCTCGCCGACCTTCTCTACTTCCGGCTCGACCCCAGGATCACCGAGTAGCGATGCGACCCGACCTCGTGGAGGAGTCGGCTCCGATGGAGTTGGCGCGCGAACGGGGAGCCGGTGGCTGGCTCCTGGACGTCCTGCGCGAGAGCCGTCAGGCGAAGATCGGGCTCGCCGTGCTCACGGCGTTCGTGCTGATCGCGATCCTCGCGCCGTGGATCGAGCCGTACGACGTCCACACGCGCGTGGGGCCGGTGTACGCGGCGCCGTCGTGGAGCCACCCACTCGGCCTCGACGACGGAGGCATCGACATGGTGTCGCTCCTCATCCAGGGCGGGCGGATCTCGCTGATCGTCGGGTTCGCGGCCGCGCTCGTCGCCATGGTCATCGGCGGGACGATCGGGATCGTCGCCGGCTATTTCGGCGGCTGGCTCGACGGACTGCTCATGCGGATCACCGACTACTTCCTCGTGATCCCCGACCTGCCGCTCGCGATCATCGTGGCGGCGGTCTGGGGCGCGAGCCTGACTCATCTCATCTTCGTCATCGCGCTGCTGCTGTGGACCACCACCGCGAGGATCGTGCGCTCGCAGGTGAAGAGCGTGCGCGAGCGGGTCTACGTGCAGCGCGCGCGGGCACTGGGTTCGGGCGACGCGCGCATCATCCTGCGCCACGTGCTGCCGCAGATCGGCCCGTTGCTCATCGCGAACACGGTCCTCACGGTCGCGGTCGCGATCTTCGACGAGACGGCCCTGGCCTTCCTCGGGCTGGGCGACCCGAGCTCGATCACGTGGGGGAACATCATCGAGTTCGCGTTCCTTCGCACCGCGATCTCGTCCGGGGCGTGGTGGGCGGTGATCCCCGCCGGCCTGTGCGTGGCCCTCGTGATCATGGGCTGCTTCTGGCTCGGCCAGGCGATCGAGGACGCCCTCAACCCGCGCCTCAAGGTCGCCCACCTGTCGCCCCGGCTCTTCCGCGTGGTGCCTTCGAACGCGGCCGCGGCGATGGAGGTCAGCCCGCCGACCCCCTGAGCTCCTCGAGGTACTCGTCGAGGCGGTCCCAGGTCTCGACGGCACCCGACTCCATGCCGGAGTTGAGCATCCCGTCGCGATCCTCGACGCTGTCGAAGACCGACGTCGCCGTGAGCGTCGTCTTCCCATCGTGCTCCTCGAGCGTGAGCGTGTCGACCGAGATGTGACCGGCCATCGGCTCGTACTCGAACGTCCACACGATGCGTTCGGGCCGCACGATCTCACGAAACTCGCCGCGGAACGCGTGCTCTCCGCCGTCGGGGGCGCGCTGCACGATCCGATACTTCCCGCCCTCGCGGAAGTCGATGTCGCAGCTCGAGATCTCGTACTTCCTCGGACCCCACCACTTCGACATGTGCTCGCACGAGGTGTGTGCCTCGAACACGAGATCGCGAGGCGCGTCGAAGACCCGCGTCATCACGATCTCCTTGTCCGACGGCGTCGTCACCACGAGCTGGTTACCGCTTGCTCCCATCTCCCTGCTCCTTTCCTCGTCCCTGGAGCTCGTCCAGGTACTCGTCCAGCCGCTCGTAGCTCTCCTCCCAGAACTGCCGATACCGCTCGGTCCACTCGGCGACGTCCTTCAGGGGGCCCGCCTCGAGGCGCGCGGGACGCCACTGACGGTCCCTCCCCCGGGCGATCAGCCCGGCCCGCTCGAGCACCTTCAGGTGCTTCGAGATCCCCGGCAGGCTCATCGCGAACGGCTTCGCGAGCTCCATCACGGAGGCCTCCCCCTCCGCGAGGCGCCCGAGGATCGCCCGCCGGGTGGGATCCGCGAGGGCTCCGAAGGTTCGATCCAGCCGCTCCTCCGTGGTCGTGCTCACCGCTCTCAACCCTTCTGTTAAATAACTGAAAGGTAAAGTACCGCGGCTCCGCACGTTCGTCAAGCCCCGTCTGGGGCCGCGAGGCCTACGGCTCCGGGACCAGGCCGACGTCACCGAGCAGCTCGACGGCGATCTCGCCTGGTTCGTCCGCGATCTCCCACCGCTTGAAGAACTGGCTCGCGCCCTCCGGCGTGTCCCAGTTCGCGACCGCGTAGAAAGCGGAGCCGTCCTCCGCGTACCAGGCTCGGTGGAAGCGGCACCCGAGCTCGCGCGCGCTCGCGCGCATCTCCTGCGAGATCCACGTCTCCCGCTTGCGGTACAGGTCCTCGGCCGTACGCCCGTCGGGTGTGGGACAGGGCACCATGAACAAGACCCACATCTCGGGAACCTCCGATCTCCTCGCGAGTGCGCGCGCACGCTACCCGATCACGGGGTCGGAGGCGGAGAGAACTCGGGTGGTCCGGTCGGGAGGAGGAGAACCCTCGGTGGTCCTCAGCAGATCGGGGCGAGCTAGGTGGCGCCGGTCTCGTCGTTCGAGATGTGCAACATGGTGTTCAGCCGGCAGATCTCGATCATGTGCTGGATGAACGGGTTCGGGTCGACGATCACCAGCTCATGGCCCCGCTCGACCGCGCGGGCCTGCGCGCGCACGAGCAACCTGAGACCTTGGGCGTCCATGAACGAGACGCGCCCGAGGTCGATCTCGAGCCTTGATCCCGGATCGACCTGGGCCGAGTCCAACGCGTTGTCGAGCTCCTCGAAACGACCGAGGTCGATCTCGCCTTCGATGATCACCCGGACAGCGCCTTGCCCGCTCGTCCTCACCGTGACCGACTCGCTTTCACGTGGCTCATCCAAGGACTTCCGCAAGTCTTCCGCGCCCACGACGCCTCACTCTACGGTCGAGTTGCGCATCCAGTCAAGGCAGTCCCCAGGCGGCTGCGGAACTCTTCGCGAACTTACCTGGCCCATACCTCCGCAATCCCTTCAGCAAACCTTGCTTCGCGTACCGTTTTGGGGATATCGTGGGATCATGCCGGAAGCCTCGAGATCGGCGCTGTACAGCATCGGGGCGGTCGCTCGGATGCTCGGGGTGCAGCCGACGACGATCCGGACGTGGGAAGAGCGCTACGCCCTGATCGTTCCGGAGCGAAGCCCGGGCGGGCAGCGGTTGTTCTCACGGCAGCAGGTCGAGCACCTCCGCTTCGTGAAGGATCGGCTGGACGCCGGCATGCAGCCGGCCGACGCGCACCGGCTCCTCGCCGACATGATGGAGGGAGCTCCCCCCTCGGCCTCAGGATCCGGACGTCCGCAGCTGCTGATCCTGCTCGCCGAGCGCGACCCGTACGCCGCCGAGCTTGAGGAGTATTTCCTGCAGACCGAGGGCTACTCGGTCGAGCTCACGTTCGACGCCGCCGAGACGTTGAGCCGGGCCGAGGGGCTATCCCCCGGCGTCGTGATCGTGGACCTGCTCATCTCGGGCGGCGAGGGCATGGAGCTCTGCCGTTCGATCAAGCGGCGCACCGATGCGCCGCTGCTTGCAGTCTCGGCGGTCGAGGCCCGTGACGAAGCGATGGCTGCCGGCGCCGAGGCGTTCCTGCAGAAGCCGCTCGACCCGCTCCAGCTGATCTCGACCGTGCGCGATCTCCTTGGGTCCAGTGCGTTCCTGCGAACCCCCGCCGTCGACACGACGTGATGGAGCGGATCCCGAGCGGGCATCCCAACCTCGACAGGGTGCTGGACGGCGGGCTTCCTGCCCACAACATCACGATGATCCTCGGGCTTCCCGGCACCGGCAAGACGATCCTCGCCCAGCAGTACGCCTTCGCGAACGCCACCGCAGATCGACCGTCCGTGTACCTCAGCACCGTCTCCGAGCCGTTCGACAAGATCCTTCGCTACGGCCAGTCGTTGTCGTTCTTCGACGCTTCCGCGATCGGGCGCTCGGTGTTCTACGAGGATCTCGGCGCGGACCTGCATGTCGGCGGGTTGGACCTCGTGCTGAAGCGCGTCGAGGGCAGCATCAAAGATCGTCGGCCGGGCGTGCTCGTGATCGACAGCTTCAAGGCGCTCCGCGCGTACGCGGACACCGACGGGCAGTTCCGCCATTTCCTGCACGACCTCGCCGGGCGCGTGACGGCCTCGCCGATGACGTCGTTCTGGATCGGCGAGTACGACCAGTCGGAAATCGGGCATGCGCCCGAGTTCGCGGTAGCCGACGCGGTGATCTCGCTCACGTCCCCGCGCGTCGCGCAGCGTGAGACCCGCGCGCTTCAGGTGCTGAAGCTTCGCGGAAGCTCGTTCCTGCCCGGTGAGCACGCCTATCGCCTTACGCCAGAAGGGATCCGCGTGTTCCCCCGCCTCGCCGACCCCGCGGATCCGTCCGCGTACCCCATCTCGTCGGATCGGGATTCCTCCGGCATCGCTGCGTTGGACGAGATGCTGGGCGAGGGGTACTGGGCGGGAGCATCGACGCTGCTCGCGGGTCCGTCGGGGTCGGGGAAGACGCTCATGGGACTGCACTTCCTGTTCAACGGGGCGCGCATGGGACAACCCGGATTGCTGGCGACGCTCCAGGAGAATCCGACGCAGCTCGCGCGGATCGTCGGCGGCTTCGGGTGGAGCCTGGACGACGACCGCGTGCATCTCATGTACCGGCCGCCGGTGGACTTGTACCTCGACGAGTGGGTGTCCGACCTCCTGGAGACGTCGCAGCGAGTGGGCGCGCGCCGCATCCTCATCGACAGCCTCGGCGACCTGCAGTGGGCGTCTCCGGACGAGACGCGCTTCCGCGAGTACGCGTATTCCCTGTTGAACCGTTGCTCGCGAACGGGCGTCAGCGTGATGATGACCTACGAGATCCCCCAGCTCTTCGGCGTCACCCAGCTGTCCGATGTCGGCGGCTCTCATCTCTCGGACAACGTGGTCCTGCTTCAGTTTGTGCGCGAGGGCTCACGGATCCGACGGGCGCTCGCCGTGATGAAGACCCGGGCGAGCGAGCACCAGCCGGAGATCCGGGAGTTCCTCATCTCGTCGGACGGCATCGTATTGGGGGACGAGATCGCCCTCGACCAACGCGTCGGCGAGGGCGTTCCGCACGCTTCGCGACCCTCGCGGCGCTAGGGTGGGCGCGCGTCCGCACCTGTTCCGACACCACGCGAGCCGCCGGCTGGTCCGTCAGGGGTCGTGGCGCAAGAACCAGATGTGCGGGCCGCCGCCGGGCGCGTCGCCGTCCAGCACGACGCGGAAGCCGAGGTGCTCGTAGATCGGGACGTTGCCGGATCGGGCCGTCTCGAGGAACGCGGGCACGCCGTCCGCCTTCGCCATCGCGAGACCCCATTCGATCAACGCGCGGCCCACGCCCCTGCCGCGGTGCTCCGCGTCCACCCCGATGTGGTCGAGGTACCAGTGCGGCTCGTCGGGCATGTTCTCCGTGAGCCAGTCCCAGAACGACGCGTAGCGGCCGCCGCCGTCGTCGAAGAGCGATGCCATCCTTCGCCGGACCTCGCGATCGATCTCCACGAAGGTCGCCTCGTGGCCGGGTGGGAACCAGGCGGCCGCGCCGAGGCCTCGGCTCGCCTCCCAGAGCATCCCCAGCTCGGCGATCGGCTCCTCCAGCCACTGGAACATCAGCCGGACGTGCTCCTCCGTCGAGCCGGGCGGCAGAGGCCAGGTCACCATCGGGTCCCCCGCGAACGCGCGAGCCATCAGTCTCGCGATGTCGGGCACTCGCTCGCGCCCGGCGCGTGAGATCTCGATCGTCACGGCGGACCCTACGCCACGACTAGGGCTCCGCCGACGCGAGCACCCACATCTCTTCGAACGGGACGGTGATGTCCCAGATCGTCTCGACGCCGGGCGGCAGCGAGAACGAGTCGCCCACGGCAAGCTCCAGCGTCGGACCGCCGGCGATCCGGATCCGCACCGAACCCTCGAGGATGAGCGCCACCTCACGTTCTTCGGGCATCCACGTCACCGGGCCGTCGACGCTCGTGAACCGCGTGCGCCCGGCATAAAGACCGTCCGCGTGCACGAGCTCCTGCATCTCGCTGCCCGGTACCTGCTGGTCGAGACCCCACTCGTCGTCCGACCCCTTCAGCACGAACACGCCTGCATGCGGCTCCATGGCTCAGACGTTCGCGACCTGTGCGCAATCCGCGCCGTGGAAGTCCTCCGTACGCGCCATGACCAGCCCCCTTTTGAACGTGGGGCGACTCTAATCGGTATGGGTCGGCCCGGCCGCCGTCTCTCGCAAGCCGACGACCGGGCCCGACCCGGAATCAGGGACTCCTAGCCGTTCACGTACCGCACGTAGTCGGCCACGTGCTCTTCCCAGAGCGCGTTCGACCGGTCGGTGTGCGACTCCTCGCCGCCATCGTTGATGTACATGACCTTGAAGTCCTTCGGATAGGTGGCGCGCACCCAGTCCCGGAAGGGCTCCCACATCTGGGGGCTGAACTTCGAGAGTTCGAAGTTGAGTGCGGCACTGATGACCTTGCCGTCACGTACGGAGAGGTCGAGGGTGCTCCCGGTGAACGGGCCTCGCCCGATCTGCTCCGAGCCGAACAGGTGGAACGAGATCGAGCACTGGACGTCGACGATCACGGCGGGCGGGCTCACCTGCGCGCACCCGTCGAACGTCTGCTCGTAGCCGGCGGCCTGGAGCCACAGCATCGTGCGACGAAGCGCGCCGTCCGTGTCTCCGAACGTGTGCAGGTCGACGATCGGGTCGAGCAAGGCGTAGACACCCTCCGTATCGCCCACGCCGAAGAGGTCGACGAAGTTCGTCGCGACCTCGATCGCTTGCACGTCCACCTGTGGACCGATCGTGTTCGAGCTCGCAGGCGTCGGCTTCGTGGGACCGCCGCGCGCCGAGAGGATCACGGCGACGGCCGCCACGCAGATTGCGGCCGCGACGGCGATCGCGCCGAGCTTCCGGTTGCGCTGCCGCTTCCGCTGGTGGTTGAACTGACGCTCGACGAAGCCCGGCTCGGGACGAACCTTCTGGGTCGCCATGCGGAACACCTCCTGCACGTCAGGCATCCCGAGCTCCTTCCGTCGCCTTCAGGGCCCTCCGACCTTGGCTCGCCAAGTTCCGGACCGTCGACGGCCGGACGCGCAGGATGCGCGCCGCCTGCTCGGATCCGTACCCGAGCAGGTCCACGAGCAGGAGGGCGGCCCGCTGTCGAGGCGTGAGTCCCATGAGGAGCCGCCGCACGTCGGCGCGCATCTCCGCCTCGACGAACTCGTCACGCGGGTCGACCGCGGGAACGTGCTTCCGGATCGCGATCGCCGCACGGCGCCGACGCATCCGGAACCCGTTCAGGGCGACGCGGAAGAGGTAGCCGGTGGGGTCCTCGATCTCCTCGATCGATCCCCACCGTTCCCAGAGCCTCATGAAGGCCTCTTGGGAAAGATCCTCCGCGTCCTCGCGGCTCCCGGTGACGAAGTAGAGGGCCTTGTACAGACGCTCGTGCTCTTCCGCGACGAACGTGTCAAAGCGGGCCCATGCCTCGACGCGCTCGGTCGGGAGCGACACGACCTCTCCTTCTGCTCGCACGTCACGTGGATGCATGAGCGCCCGGTTTCGTCTAGGCGGGCGGGCCGGAGCGTACGCCCGGTAGGGGTGCCAGCACACCGGCGAAGCCACCGGTGGTCTCCCTTGGAGCGCCGGTACCAGGGATGACAACATCGCGGCGTGAACGTGCGCCGGATCGCCCTGGGCGTGGACGTCGCCCTGCTCGTCGCGGCGGTGGCGGCCGATGCCTGGGAGCCGAGGGCCGGCGGCGCAGGCTTCTGGTACCTCATCCTGGTCGGCGGGCCGCTCTCCCTCGTCTGGGTCTGGGTGGGATCGCTCCTCGTGTCGCGCGAGCCGCGCAACGCGATCGGCTGGATCGAGGGCGGGTTCGGGCTCGCCTTCCCCGTGGTCGGGTTCAGCTCCGTGCTCGGCGCCGCCTTGCTCTATCGAGACATCCACTCCCTACCCGGCGTCTGGCTCGGGTGGTTCGGCGGCCTCGTGGTCGGGCTGCCAATGTTCCTGCCGTTCCTCTTCCTGCTCTTCCCCACCGGCCATCTGTTATCGCGACGATGGAGGATCCCCGCGTGGATCGCGGGGGCGGTGGGGCTTACCGGAATCCTCGTGACCGCGCTGACGCCCGACCCGAGCCTCAACAACGTCTACGACGTGGGGCTCGTCGTGCCGAACCCGGCAGGCGTCCCGTTCCTGCGCAGCGTGGGCGAGCCCATTTCCTTCTTCAGCATCCTCACCGTCGTGGCGATGAGCGTGGTCGCGGCGGTCTCGCTCGTGTTGAGGTTCCGCCGATCGACGGGCGACCAGCGTCAGCAGATCCGATGGCTGGCCTTCGTCGCCGGCGCCGCCGGATCGCTGCTGACCGTGATGGCGCTCCTCTCGGTGTTTTCCCTGGTGCTGCCGCTCGAACGTACCCCTGCGGTCGGCGGGATCTTCGTCGTGTCGTTCTTCCTGTTCATCACCCTGTTGGCGGCCGGGATCCCGCTCGCGACCGGCGTCGCGATCCTGAAGTACCACCTCTACGACCTCGACGTCGTCATCAAGAAGACGGTGCAGTACGCGGTGCTGGTCGGAGTGCTCGTCGTGGTCGTCGGCCTCCTCGCCCTCGCCATTCCGGTCCTCCTCGTCGGAAGCGCGACCGACCAGGCGATCCCGATCATCGTGATCGGCGTGGTGCTCGCGGCGATCCTCGCGTGGATCCCGAGACCCGCCCGGAGACTCGCCGACCGACTGGTCTACGGAAAGCGCGCGACGCCGTACGAGGTCCTGTCCGAATTCTCCGAACGCGTCGGTGAGACGTACTCCGCCGACGACGTGCTGCCTCGGATGGCGGCCGTGCTCGGCGAGGGCACCGGCGCGGCGAAGGCGACCGTGTGGCTGAACGTCGGCGGCGTCCTACGACCCGAGGCCGTTTGGCCGCCGGGCACCACTCCCCCCGCCGAGACGCCCCCGGATCTCGTCAACGTGAGCGATCGGGGGGAGCGGTTCGGCGGGCTCTCGGTCGAGATGCCGCCCGACGACCCGATGAACTCGACGAAGGAGCAGCTCGTGCGCGACCTCGCCGCCCAGGCCGGGCTCGTGCTGCGCAACGTCCGGCTGATCGAGGAGCTTCGCGACTCGCGCCGGCGTCTGGTCGCCGCCCAGGACGAGGAACGGCGCAGGCTCGAGCGCGACATCCACGACGGCGCGCAGCAGCAACTGGTGGCGCTCGCGGTGAAGGCGCGGCTCGCGCGGCAGCTGACGTCGCGCGATCCTGCAAAGGCCGCGGAGATGCTCGAACAGATCGAGGCCGAGACGCAGTCGGCCCTCGAGGACCTCCGCGACCTCGCGCACGGCATCTACCCGCCGCTGCTCGCGGACCGAGGTCTCGTGAGCGCGCTCGAGGCACAGGCCCGGAAGGCACCGATCCCGGTGACGATGCGGCAAGACGGCGTGGGTCGCTACCCGCCCGACGCCGAGGCGGCCGTGTACTTCTGCGTGCTCGAGGCCCTGCAGAACGTCGGGAAGTACGCGAACGCCTCGCGCGTGGAGGTGCGGCTGTACCAGTCGGACTCGACGCTGCGGTTCGCGGTCGAGGACGACGGCGCCGGCTTCGACGTCGATTCGCGCGGCAGCGGCCGCGGCCTCACGAACATGCGCGACCGGCTCGACGCGCTCGGCGGAGCGCTCGTCATTGATTCCGCTCCCGGCCGCGGTGCGACGGTGTCGGGCACCGTCCCCGTGCCGGCCCCCTGACCTGGGCCGACGGCCCGCTCGCTATGCTGGATCGTTCGCACGCGAGGGGGTGAACATGAAGAAGCTGTTGATCGGAGTGCTGATCGTCGTCGGCGCACTCGCCGTGATCTCCATGATCGCGAAGCGGCGCTCGACCTCCGGCGGCGACGAGTGGGGCGGTTCGTTCGCCGACGACTCGGCCGCGAGGGCGTCGAAGGCCACCGAGGCGGTGACCGAGGCGACCAGCGAGGCCGCCTCCAAGGTGTCCGAGGCCACGAAGAAGGCCGCGTCCAAGGTCGCCGACGCGACCAAGGAAGCCGTGACGAAGGTCGCCGAGGCCACCAAGGAGGCCACGGCGAAGGTCACCGAGGCCGCGAAGGAAGCCTGAGTTCGGTCAGTCCGGGTAGAGCGGGCCTGCGGTGATGACCCACGACCCCGTCACGTAGCAGGCTTCGTACACGGCGTTTCCTCCGCTCGTGAGCTCGGTCTCCACGAACGCGGGCTGGAGCTCGCCGCACTCGGCTCCGCCGCCGAGAACGGGGCGCGACACCGCCGCGATCTGGTCGGGAAGATCCGACTGCGCGCGCTTGCGAACCAGGCTGCGGAGCTTCTGGAGCGCCGCTCTCGCGGCGGCGGCCTTTCCGAGCAATGACCAGCCCGCCTGCGCGAGCGTGAACCCGTTGCCGCTCTCGTCGGTGCAGGTGAGACCGCTCGATTCGGAGAGGCACGTGACGTCGGCGACCACCCACGTCTGACCGTATTCGAGGACGGGCGCGGGCTCGCGGGAGATCCCCGGGTCGCCGGAGCACACGGGGCCCGCGTACTGGCCGGTTCGGATCACGAGACCGATCCAGTCCACCGGGCAGAAGTCGTGTGAGGGCTCGGGGTTGAGATCGGAGCCGATCACGCAGGTGAGCGATACGGCCGCCGACTCGCAATGGATGTTTCCCGAAGGCGTTTCGAACCGCAGCGACGTGAGATCCGGTGGCTCCTCCGTCGGGCTCGCAGAAGGCGAGATCGAGAGGCTCTCGCTCACGGACGATGTGCCCGTTTCGAGGGGCTCGCTTCCGTTCGACGAGCACGCCCCGAGCACGAGAAGGAGCACGAGCGACGTCAGGGGCTGGGTCCGGAGACGTGTGCCCATCCGAGCAGCCTAGCCCCGGGACACCGGCTGGCCGAGGAGCGCTCGGGACTTCTCGCGCAGCGCGACGACAGGTTCCTGTCGGTTGCTCAAGCGACAAGAATCTGCCGAGGTTGTGCGAGAGGACCCCGGACCTCCAGCTACGAAGGGTCGGTCGAGATCGCGTCGTCGCGTCGCGAGGCGAGCATCGCGACGGCGAAGAGCGAGGCGATGACGAGCCCCAGCGCGACCTCCGTCGTCCAGACGGGAGCGGGAGGCGGAAGCTCTCCCGTCGCCCATCGAGCCAGCGGCTCAAGGCTCAGAGCTCCCGCAACGAGCGCCGCGCTCACCCACCACCTGCGCGTTCGCCACTGCTGCCCGAGGAACCCGAAGATGGGACCGGTCACGAGCCCGACCGCGATGTACGCCGGGTTGTAGCCGCTCGTCGTCACCGCGACGAGGCCGTCCGCGAAGCGCGCGAACGTCCAGGGATGAACCTCCATCGGGCTGTACGTCATCGCGTAGTAGCCGAACAACGCCGACGCCGTCGCGACCAGACCCAGCGCTACGGCTCGCCGCGGCCGGTCCTGCGTCATGCCGACCGCGAACGGCAGGACGAGCCACGGGGCGGACACCTGCGCGGCCGTCGCCGGCCAGTCCCCGAGCCAGATCAGGGTCCCCAGGTACTGGTCGCCCGCGCCGAACGCGAGTCCCAGGACAGCGGCAAGGACGTACGCCATGGCTCGACGATACCGACCGGCGCGGGACGTCCTCGTTCGCTCCCCATGACGATCTGACGCTGATCTTCGGCAGTGTCATGCTGATGGCGTGGGTCGGCGCAAGCGCGGCACGGAGGACGAGCAGCTCCTCGCGAAAGCGGAGGAAGCCCTCACCGAGATCAGGGTGACGCAAGGCCTCTCGGAACAGCACACGGCGGTCCTCGCCGCGCTTCGGATCAGGCTGAAGGGCGACGCGGGCAAGAGTCTCGAGGACCTGTTGGCGGCCGCCGGCGACCTTGGGGGTCCGAGCCTCGACGACGCGATCGCGAGCTCCGAGTCGGCTCCGTCGTCGTCCCTCGACGATCTCCTCTCGAAGCCTCAGAAGCCGAAGCGCTCGCTCGACGACTTGCTCGGCTGAGCGAGGGCCGCTATCCCGGGCGAGCCGCAATCCCCGTGAGGCTGCCGGCGATCGATCTCGGGTCTCGAGGCCCCCACCGTCCCGACTCGACCATCGCCCAGAAGTCGCCGACGAACCGATTGAACAGCTCGGGCTCCTCGAGGTTCGTGGTGTGACCGGTCCGAGGCAGGACGACGAGCCCCGCCGGCGAGATCGTGCGCTTCAGCATGAGGTTCGTCTCCAGGCATCCCTCGTCCTCGTCGCCCACGATGAGCAGCGTCGGGACCTCCAGCGCTCGCAGCTCGTCGGTGAGGTCGTAGAGCGACGGCCGCTCGCGCTGGACGCCTCGCATCGTGAGCGTCGACCCCTCGGTCGAGTGCTCGGCGAGCGTCCGGGCGAACTCCTCCCAACCGCGTGGATCCTTGTTCTGGAACTGAACCCTCGCCGGACCGACGGCATACGTCGGGGCGATGCCGGCGGCACCCTGCGACTCGAACGCCGCGGCGACGGCCTCGGACTCCGCTCGAAAGGACTCACGGACGTCGGGGTGCGCACCGTAGCCACAACCGGCGACGACGAGGGAGATCGCGCGGTCCGGGTGTCGAAGGCCGAGATGCAGCGCGCAGAAGGCTCCCATGGAGATGCCGACGATGTGGGCGCGGGCGACGCCCGCCGCGTCGAGCACCGCGATCGCGTCGCCGACGGCGAGATCCTGTGAGTACAAGGCGGGATCGCTCGGCACGTCCGAGGGCGGGTAGCCCCTCGCGGCGTACGTGATGCACCGGTTCCGTCGCGAGAACGCTCGGACCTGCGGTTCCCAGCTCCGATGGTCGCCCGCGAACTCGTGGATGAACAGGACCGGATCGCCCGCGCCGGTCTCCTCGTAGTGGAGGCGAACCCCGTCGGCCGAGGTCGCGATGCTCATCGGTCTCCCCCTTGTGTCGTGGTGGCGCGCTTTTGAGCCAAACATATGACATCAGATAGGATTCCGTCGCGGTGATGGCGAGTCTTGAGCTGACGGTCGACCGAGCCGTCCCGGTCCGCGAACAGGCCGACCGGTGCCACACACGGTGGCATCCCGACATCCCCGCGGCGATCCGGTGCGCACCGGGCGACGAGGTGCGCCTCCAGACTCGCGACGCGGTCGACGGCCAGCTCTCGATGGACTCGAGTCACGAGGACCTCATCCGTGTCGACCGGACGATCGTCCACCCGCTCACCGGCCCGATCTTCGTCGAGGGCGCGGAGCCCGGCGACCTCCTCGTGGTCGAGTTGCTCGAGATCTCGACGGGATCGTTCGGCTACACGGCCCAGTTCCCGCGATTCGGCTTCCTGCGCGACGAGTTCCCCGACCCGTTCCTCGTGCGATGGGAGATCGATCACGGGATGGCGGTCTCGCCCGACCTCCCCGGCGTGCAGATCCCCGCCGCGCCGTTCCTTGGGACGATCGGCCTCGCTCCCTCGCGAGACTTGCTCGAACGGATCAACGCACGCGAGCGGGCGCTCGCGGACGCCGGTGAGGACGTGGCCCTACCGGAGCCTCGCGGCGCCGTGCCGGAGTCGATCGGCAATGAGGGTCTCAGGACGAAGCCCCCCAGGGAGAACGGGGGGAACCTCGACGTGAAACAGACGGTGGCCGGGACCCGCGTGGAGCTGCCCGTCTGGGTTTCGGGAGCCCTGCTCTCGGTGGGGGACGGTCACCACGCGCAGGGCGACGGCGAGGTCTGTGGTACGGCGATCGAGACCGACACGACCGTCCGGCTTCGGCTCGATCTCGTCGCGGGGGGCGCGGGCGACAGGCGAGACGTGCGATTCTCCGGCGACCGGTCGCCGGCGAGCCCAGCCGGTCCGTGGGTCGCCACGACGGGACTCTCGGTGTACGCCGCCGGGGAGGGTCGCGCCGAGAACCTCGACCACGCGGCCCGCAGCGCCCTGATGAACATGATCGACCACCTGGTCGCCGAGCGCGGTTACCACCGGCGGGAGGCCTACGCGATCTGCAGCGTCGCGGCCGACCTCAAGGTGAGCGAGCTCGTCGACGCCCCGAACTTCGTCGTGACCGCCCTGCTGCCCCTCGGCATCTTCGAGGGCGTGACGTCCGGAGGTCTCTCGTGAACGAAGCCGACGCCCTGGAGGTCGAGCGCTACTACCAGAACCTGTCGACGCTCATTCGGCTGCACGGCGCGGAGCACCTCGGCCGTGCGTACGTCGTCGTCCGGCTCGCGCGGATGGAGGTGACCGGGCCGCTGGACTCCAGCGACCTCCACCGCATCCTCGGTGCCGTGGTCGACCATCGAACGTGGTACCCGGCCTGGCGCGCGGAGGCGATCGCCGCCGAGGCCGAGGGCGAACGCCTCGCGGCCGAAGGCAAGGACGTGTCGGCCGGCGACCTCTTCCATCGCGCGTCGGCCTGCTACCACTGGGGCCAGTACCTCGCGCGGGTCGGCAGCGACGAGAAGGCCGAGGGGCGGCTCGGGCGGGTCCGCTGCTACCGCCGCGCCGTCGAGCTGATGGACGACGACATCGAGCCCGTCTCGATTCCGTTCGAGAACGCCGAGCTGCCCGCATACCTGCATCGCGCCGCGAACGGGGACGGGGCCTGCGTCGTCATGGTGAACGGCGCGGACTCCGTGAAGGAGGAGTACCACAACTGGGCGCGCGAGTTCGTGCGTCGAGGGCTTTCGGTGCTCACGATGGACGGCCCCGGCCAGGGCGAGCTGGTCGGCAGCCTCCCGATGCGGCCGGACGCCTGGGAGGAGCCGATGGGCGCGGCGATCGACAGGCTCGCGGCCTCCGGAACGGTGGACGGGGATCGGATCGGCCTGTGGGGCAGCAGCCTCGGTGGCTTCCTGGTCCTGCGGGCCGCGGCGTTCGAGCCGAGGATCCGGGCGGCCGTGTCCTCGGGAGGGTTCTACGATTTCCGCGACTATCGGTTCTGGCCGGTCTCGACGCAGCTCAACGTGCTCGAGGACCTCATGCTGCCGTCCTTGGCGGACGTTCGCACGTACCTCGCCGAGCGGTGCTCTCTCGAGGGCCTCACCGAACGGATCGAATGTCCGTACCTCGTGATCCACGGCGCTCGTGACGAGCTCGTCTCCACCGAGGAGGCGACCCGGATGGCCGAAGGTCCCCGCGGTGAGCTCGTGGTCTTCGAGAACGGGTTCCACACGTGCACGAACGAGAACGCGGCGCTCGTGCCGCTCATGTGCGATTGGATGGCCGCGGCGCTCCGGAGCTAGCGCCTCACGGACGACGCGCGTCGGGGAGCGCAGCGATTCCCGCGAGCGCCACCTCGAGGTCTTCCTCGCCGGTGCCCGAGCTGACCCCCACGGCCCCCACGACCTCCTCGCCGATCACGATCGGCACGCCGGCGAGCAGGTTCGTCAGCCGCCCCCCCGTCGTGAACGCGAGCTTGACGGCGTGATCCTGATCGAGGGCTCCGGTCGTCTGGCGCGAGGACGCGGCCGTCATCGCCTTCCGGATGGAGGTGCGGATGCTGAGGAACTTCGCGCCGTCCATCCGGACGAACGCGAGCAACCGACCCGACGCATCCGTGACGGCGATGCATTGCGGAACCGCCATCTCCTCCGCCTTCTCGATCGCGGCGCGGAGGACCTTCAGCGCCCCTTCGTGCGTGAGTCGGTTGGTCGCGACGATGTCACTCATTCCCGTGCCTCCTCGTGCCTCGAGCCTGGCAAGCCTAAAGGAAGTTTGGTATGACTTGCGTACGAATTCCCGGCACCATCAAGGTTCCCTGGGGCTGAGGAGGCACGCATGGGTGAACAGGCCGCGATCCCGCTTCCCCTCGAGCGCGTTGCGCCCGAGACGACGCGTCTCGTCGTGGTGGACGTGCAGAACGACTTCGCGGCCGACGGCGGCTGGTTCGACCGATCGGGTCAAGACCTTACGCTCCTGCGCCGTGCGATCGACGACCTCGTCGAGTTCATTCCCGTGGCGCGCGCGGCCGGAATCCGACCGATCTTCGTGCAGGCGATCTACGACGAGAAGTGGCTCTCGCAACCGATGCTCGAACGCCATCAGCTCGTCGGCTTCGACACGAAACACTGTCAGAGCGGGACGTGGGGCGCCGAGTTCTACAAGGTCTCCCCCGAGGAGGGGGACGACGTCATCGTCAAGCACCGCTACAGCGCGTTCATCGGGACGGAGCTCGATCCCCTGTTGCGGGCCCAGGGCGTCGAGAACCTCATCTTCACAGGGATCACCACGAACGTGTGCGTCGAGTCGACCGCCCGTGACGCGTACATGCACGACTACCACGTCGTGGTCGTGTCGGATCTCACCGCGAGCTACGCGCAGGCGCCGCACGACGCGACCCTCGACAACATCCGCCGCGCGTTCGGCCGCGTCGTCACCTCGGCCGAGATCCTCGACGTGTGGCGGGCGGCGGACCTGCTGCCGCAGAGCGTCGGTTCCGGAGTGGCCTAGCAGCCGGCGGCGTGGACGTGAGCCCCACCGTCGATGGCTGAGCGAGCGGAGCCGTCGGTCCACGACGACCTGCCTCCGCACGTGGTGGCGGTGCTCGACGACGTCTTCTTCCGGCGAGCCCATTGGCACAGCGCCTATGAGGTCGGGGTCCAGCGTCTCGCCCAGGCGATCAAGCTCGGAGCTCTCTCGGTCGGGGCGCAGCTCCCGCCGGAACGCGAGCTCGTGGAGCGCCTCGGCGTCAGCCGCACCACGCTCCGCGAAGCCATCCGCGCGCTGCAGCAGCAGGGCTACCTCAACACGAGCCGCGGGCGGTCGGGGGGAACCTTCGTCGCGTCCCGGCAGATCCGACAGCTCAGTCGGTCGGAGGTCGTCAAGGTCGCGCGAGACCTCGGTCCCAACCTCCAGCACCTCGTCGATCTGCGCGGCGCCGTGGAGCCGTACGCGGCGGAGCTTGCCGCGGAGCGCGCGAGCGACGAGCACATCGAGGTGCTCCGGTGGCTGCTCGAGCGCTCCAAGTCCGCGAAGCTGACGGAGATCCGCCAGACGGATTCCACCCTGCACATCGCGATGGCGCACGCGGCGAGCTCGGACCTCATCCTCGATCTCGTTCTCGAGGAGCAGATGCGCCTGCACGAGATCCTCGCGATCCTTCCCTACCTCGGGGACGACGGCGATCGCGTCCGGCGCTCGACGCGGCAACACGCGCGCGTCGTCGAGGCGATCGCCGCCCGCGACGCCGCCGAGGCGCGACGGGCGATGGAGGAGCACGTCGAGGCGACCCGTCGCGACATCATGGACCTGCTCACGCGACGACAGGCCGCTCGGGCGGCTCGGTAGCGGTCGCTACTCGTAGAC
>DATBIS010000069.1:0-10573 GCA_036556805.1 Actinomycetota bacterium
CCGGGCACCAGCAGCACGCTCTGCTCGCGCCGGATCCGGTCGACGAGCGACGAGCTTCGGATCGGCAGGTCGTACGCGACGTACGCGATCGCTCCCGCGACCGGCCGCACGTAGTCGAACGCGTCGTGCGCGACGATCCACTCCTCGACGCGAGGGAGGTTCGCGGTGATCCGCGCGCGAGTTCGGTCGAAGACGAGGTCGCGCACCTCCGGGCGCATCGCGAGGGCGCACAGGGCATCGCTCAGCGCACCGGGCGTGAGCGTCGTGTAGTCGTGACGCTTCCAGAGCTCGCGGATGAACCGCTCGGGCCCGACCGCCCAGCCGATCCGGAGGCCCGGCATGCCGAACGCCTTCGACAGCCCCGAGGTCACGACGACCTTGTCGTACCGGCCCCAGAACGTCGGCGACGGCTCGCCGCCGGCGACCTCGGCACCGCGATAGATCTCGTCGGCGACGATCCACGCGCCGGCCCGCCGCGCGGCGTCGACGACCGCGTCCATCTCCTCACCGGTGAGGACGTGTCCGGTGGGGTTGTTGGGATTGCACACCATGACCACCTTCGTTCGGCCGCGCACGAGCGCGCGCTCGAGCTCACGAAGGTCCAGCCGCCACGCCCCGTCGCGCAGCTTCAGCCGGAACACGTCGGTGCCGTCCGCGAACGCCCGCCCGAGACCCCAGCCCTGCAGGTAGTTCGGAAGCATGAACGCGAGGCGGTCGTCGCGGTCCAGCAACGTCCAGAGCGAGAGCAGGTTCGCCTCGGAGCCGCCGTTCACGACGGTGACGTTCTCGACCGAGGCCCCGGGATAGAAGGACGCGATCCGCTCGCGCGTCTCGGGCGAGCCTTCGGAGAGCGGATAGCCGAGCGGGGTGTGCAGGAACGCGGAGGGGTCGGCCACGCCGGCGATCGAGAGCAGCTCCTCGACGGTGAGCGGGGCCACACCGGACTCCGAGAGGTCGTGCTCGACCTGATGCCAGTAGAGGGACTGCATCCGCTCCATGCGGAACACGTCGAGGCGCGCCATTCGGCCAGCTCCTTCGTCGACCTTCGCACCACCGTACCGCGCGCGAACGGCCGCTAGGCTGCTCGGGTGGCGAAGCGTTCGATCCGCGACCTGCTCCGGGCTCCCGCCGGGTTCACGACGCTCGACGAGCTCGACCCCGCCGCGACCCCGGGCGCGCGCGAGAAGGCGCGGGCGATCGCCGACCTGCCCGAACTCCTTCGCGAGCTCTCCTCGCAGCAGGAGCAGCTGTGGGCCGAGCACACGCGCTCGCTGCTGCTCGTGTTGCAGGGGATGGACACGAGCGGCAAGGACGGGACGATTCGCCACGTCATCGGGGGGCTGAACCCCGCCGGCACGAAGATCGTCGCGTTCAAGCAGCCGACGGCGGTCGAGCTGCGCCACGACTTCCTCTGGAGGATCCGCCGGGGACTTCCCGAACCCGGGCAGACCGGCATCTTCAACCGTTCCCACTACGAGGACGTGCTGGTCGTGCGGGTGCACCGGCTCGTACCCCGCCCGGTCTGGGCGGCGCGGTTCGCGCGGATCAACGCGTTCGAGCAGGAGCTCGGCGCCGGCGGGATCACGGTGGTGAAGGTGCTCCTGCACATCTCGAAGCGGGAGCAGCGCGAGCGGCTCCTTGCGAGGCTCGACGACCCGACCAAGCGATGGAAGTTCCGGCCGGGCGATCTCGAGGAACGAAAGCGATGGCCTGCCTACCTCCGCGCGTACGACGACGTCGTGCGCCGATGCTCCACGCCCGCGGCGCCCTGGTACGTCGTGCCCGCCGACCGGAAGTGGTACCGGAACTGGGCCGTCTCCCAGCTGTTGCTCGAGACGCTGCGGGAGATGGATCCTCACTACCCGCAGCCGTCGTTCGATCCCGCGATCTACCGCGCGAAGCTCGCGGCCGAGCGCGACTAGGGGCCCGGCGCCCCGTTCGGGCCGCAGTTCGGCAGGCAGGCGCCGGACGTCTGCACGTTCAGCACCGTCGCGAAGAGCCCGGCGATCCCCTCCGGGTAGCGGCAGGGACCGTACGTGATCGTGCGCTCCCCCGTGAGCGTGAGCGTGAGGCGCAGGTCGCCGTCGCACAGGAACCCCTGCCACACGGGGTGCGGAAGCGGCAACGGGATCGCGCTTTCGATCTCGCCGATCGGCGTCGAGAACGGCTGGGCGTTCCTCGTGAACGCGCGCACCGGCGCGGCCGCCGGGTCGTACAGATGCACCGACACGATGTCCTCGGCGTTCACCTGGATCGGCCGGCCGTTCTGGTAGGCCGTCCACGCGACCGGCGTGATCAGCACGCAGACTCCGAGGAAGATCGCGAACAGGGCGTCCCAGAGGCGTCCGAAACGTCCCACGGCGCTACGTCTCCAGCGGGTTCGTGAAGGCCTCGAGCCCGTCGGCGTCTCGCACGATCACGCGAAGGAACGGGAGGTCGGGGTCGGGGTGGAGCCTCGCCGCCGTGATCATGCCGTCCCCGTCGACCTCGAGCGCCTCGCCGGAGAACACGCGTGGGCGCGGTTCGCCCCAGACGGTCGCGCCCTCCTCCCATCGCGTTCGGAGGATGACGCCGCGCGCCGGCGTGCACCGGACGACGACGTCCTCGCCTTCGCGCGCGACGTGCAGGATGCGCGGGCCGGCGCTCCCGTAGAACGACCTCGAACGAAGAGCGTCCAGAAGCGCTGCGGGGGAGCGCTCTTCGGCGTGCACCCAGGTCCACGCGAGGTCGACGTCCAGCTCGTGATGGTGGGCGTCGTCGGTGGCGATGCCACTCGGGGTGCCGCCCGCCTCGAGCACGAGGTCCCAGATCGTCCCCGCGCTCCCGCGCCCGTTCAGGCCGTCGCACACGGCGTTGTACGCCTCGATGCCGGCGAAGCCGTTCGCGGCGAGCACCGTGCGGTGGTCGAGCCCGCTCCAGACCGGATGCGCGATGAACGCGAGGCCGCCGCGCTCGGTGATCCAGCGCGAGGCCGCGTCCGGATCGGGGAAGGCGTACGCGGCTCGCACGCCGGGGTCGTCGGGAAGCTCGGGGACGCCGATCGACGTCACGTGCATGCCTCGGGGGCGACCGGGCAGCGCCGCGTTCAGCTCCGCGCCGGGGATCGCGAGGGTGCGATCCGTCGAGGGGACCTCCGTGAGGTACCAGTGGTCGGTGATCGCGACCGCGTCGTAGCCGGCCGCCTCGTAGCGCGCGAACAGATCGCCCGGCTCGCCCTGGCCGTCGGAGTTCGTCGAATGGCAGTGCAGCTGGGTCTTGAGCCACACCCCGCCGTCGCGGAAGGGGTCGGTCACCCCGGGTCCTCGTTCAGCCGGCGCACGACCTCGTCGTGCACGAGCGGGTTCGTCGTGAGCGCGCTGCAGACGTCGTCGAGCGGTTCGCCCTCGAACGTCGTCATGCGGCCGCCCGCCTCGCGCACGATGATCTCGGGCGCCGCCCAGTCCCAGAGGTTGAGCTCGGGCTCGACCATGATGTCGGCAACTCCCCGGGCCACGAGCATGTGGCCCCAGAAGTCCCCGAAGCCCCGGTTGCGGCGCGTGTCGCGAAGGAGCCCCTCGAAGGCCTTCCGCCGGGCCCCGAAGATCCACTCGTCCACGCTCGAATAGAGGAAGAACGCACGATCGAGCGATCGGTCGCTCGCGTGGATCCTTGAGCCGTTCCGGAAGGCTCCGCCTCCCTCGACGGCGGTGAACCGCTCGTGCAGGGCCGGCGCCGCCGCGACCCCCACCACGCTCCGGCCGTCGACCTGCAGCGCGAGCAGCGTCGCCCACACGGGCACGCCGTCGGCGAAGTTCTTCGTGCCGTCGATGGGATCGACCACCCACGCGCGGTCGGCGGCGCCCGTGCGCCCTTGCTCCTCGCCCACCACCGCGTCGTCCGGGAAGCGCTCGGCCACCATCTCGCGGAAGGCGGCCTCGACCGCGAGGTCGGCCTCGGTGACCGGCGACCGGTCGGGCTTCTCGCGCACCTCGAAGGTCCCGAGGAAGAACGACATCGCGATCTCGGACGCGCGGTCGGCCGCTTCCTCCGCGAACGCGAGCTCCTCCTCGAACACGCGCGCATGCTATCCGGCCTCGGGGTCGCTCGGACGCAGGTCGGCTACCCTGGTTCCTGCATGCAAACCACGGTCGAATCCACCGACAAACACAAGGTGAAGCTCACGATCGAGGTCCCGCTCGAGGAGTTCTCGAAGGATCTCGATCGCGCGTACCGGTCGGTGGCGAACGCCGTGAAGATCCCCGGCTTCCGCAAGGGCA
Source organism: Actinomycetota bacterium (assembly GCA_036556805.1). Taxonomy (GTDB): domain Bacteria; phylum Actinomycetota; class UBA4738; order UBA4738; family HRBIN12; genus DATBIS01. Next base: position 4,257 of record DATBIS010000069.1, read on the forward strand.
AGGTGCCGAAGCCGGTGATCGACGCTCAGGTCGGGCGGGACGTCGTCGTGCAGGAGTTCCTCGAGGAGTCCGTGCCCGTGTACTACCGCAACGCGCTCCGCGAGCACGACCTCGCGCCGATCGCCGACCCCGACATCGACTTGCAGGAGATGCAGGACGGGCGGCCGCTCGTGTTCACGGCCGAGGTGGAGGTGCGCCCGCGGCTGGAGCTGACGAGCGACGACTACCAGGGCGTGAAGGTGGAGTCCCCGCCCTCGGAGGTCTCCGACGAGGAGGTCGACGAGTGGGTGGAGCGCCTCCGGCAACGATTCGCGGAGCTCGAGCCGGCCGAGCGCCCCGCCTCGAAGGGCGACTTCGTCGTGGCGGACTTCCGCGCGACCGTGCACGACCAGGAGGTGACCGAGGCCACCCGGCCGGATTACCTGTACGCGGTCGGCTCCGGTGAGTTCGGCACGAAGGTCGACGAGGAGCTCGTGGGCAAACGTGCGGGCGACATCGTGAAGCAGAACGACACGCTTCCCGAGCGGTTCGGCGAGCCGTACGGCGGCGCCGACGTGACCTTCCAGGTGCTCGTGAAGGAGGTCCGCGGCGTGCGCCTTCCCGAGGCGGACGACGAGTTCGCGAAGACCGCGAGCGAGTTCGACACGATGGACGAGCTCCGCGCCGACCTTCGGGAGAAGCTCGGCGAGCTGAAGGAGCGAGAGGTCAAGGCGATGCTCCGCGATCGCGTCCTCGATGCGCTGATCGACCGCATCGACGTGGACCTCCCGGACTCGCTGATCGAGGAGGAAACCGAGCATCGGGTCACGCACGCGCGCGAGCGCGCCGAGCGCGCGGGCACCTCGCTCGAGGCGGCGCTCGAGTCGCAGGGCTGGGACGAGTCCCGCCTGCGGGAGGACGCCCGGGACCACGCGCTCCGTGCGATCAAGGGCGACCTCGTGCTCGAGGCGGTCGCGCGCGGCGAGAAGCTCGAGGTTACGCCCGAGGAGATCGGCGCCGAGGTGACCGCCCTCGCCTCCGCGTACGGCCGCGACCCCAAGGACCTCGCGAAGCAGCTCGATCGGAGCGGCCAGATCGTGACGCTCGCCGGGGATATCATTCGTTCGAAAGCACTCGACCTTCTGGTCGACCACGCCGATATCGAGACGGTGGACGCACCAGCCGAGCCACCGGAGGAGATCGGCTCAGAGCCCGAGCCACCGGAGGAAGGATCATGAGCAACCCGCAGAACTACCTCGTCCCCGTCGTCGTCGAGCAGACCAGCCGCGGCGAGCGTTCGTTCGACATCTACTCGCGGCTGCTGAAGGAGCGCATCGTGTTCCTCGGCACGCCGATCGACGACACCGTCGGCAACCTCATCATGGCGCAGCTGTTGCACCTCGAGTCCGACGATCCCGACAAGGACATCAACCTGTACATCAACTCGCCGGGCGGCGACATCACGGCGCTGTTCGCGATCTACGACACGATGCAGTACATCAAGCCCGACGTGTCCACGATCGTGATGGGCCAGGCCGCGTCGGCGGCAGCGGTGCTGCTGCTCGCGGGCGCGCACGGGAAGCGCTATGCGCTGCCGCACTCGCGCGTGCTACTGCACCAGCCGCACGGCGGTGCGCAGGGGCAGGCGGTGGACATCGAGATCCAGGCGAAGGAGATCACGCGCTACCGCAAGCTGCTCGAGCAGCTGATCGCGGAGCACACGGGACAGCCGCTGGACAAAGTGGCGAAGGACACCGATCGCGACTACATCCTCACGGCCGAGGAGGCCAAGGAGTACGGCGTGATCGACGAGATCATCACGACGAGAGGAATCACGCCCGAACTTGCCGCGGCGGCGGTGGGCGGGGCGTAGTATGCACGGAGCCGGGTCGTAGGCCCGGCTTCGATGTTCGAGGGATAGGGGGCCATGGCGAAGTTCGGAGACTCGGACCTGCTGAAGTGCTCGTTCTGCGGGAAGAGCCAGAAGCAGGTGAAGAAGCTCATCGCCGGCCCCGGCGTCTACATCTGCGACGAGTGCATCGATCTCTGCAACGAGATCATCGAGGAAGAGCTCTCCGAGACCTCCGAGCTGAAGCTCGACGAGCTCCCGAAGCCCGCCGAGATCTACACGTTCCTCGACGAGTACGTCGTCGGCCAGGAGCAGGCGAAGAAGGTCCTGTCGGTCGCGGTCTACAACCACTACAAGCGGATCCAAGTCGGCGCCAAGGACGCGGACGTCGAGCTGCAGAAGTCGAACATCATGATCCTCGGGCCGACGGGATGCGGGAAGACGTACCTCGCGCAGACGCTCGCGAAGATGCTGAACGTGCCGTTCGCGATCGCCGACGCCACCGCGCTCACCGAGGCCGGCTACGTCGGTGAGGACGTCGAGAACATCCTCCTGAAGCTGATCCAGGCCGCCGACTACGACGTGAAGAAGGCCGAGACCGGCATCATCTACATCGACGAGGCCGACAAGATCGCCCGGAAGTCCGAGAACCCGTCGATCACCCGTGACGTGAGCGGCGAGGGCGTGCAGCAGGCCCTGCTGAAGATCCTCGAGGGCACGACGGCCTCGGTCCCGCCGCAGGGGGGACGCAAACATCCCCACCAGGAGTTCATCCAGATCGACACCACCAACATCTTGTTCATCTGCGGCGGCGCGTTCGCCGGGCTCGACAAGATCATCGAGAGCCGCATCGGCCACAAGGGCGTCGGCTTCGGTGCCGACATCCGCAAGGCGGGCGAGAAGGACATCGGCGAGATCCTCGGCAAGACGCTCCCCGAGGATCTCCTGAAGTACGGCCTGATCCCCGAGTTCGTCGGCCGGCTGCCCGTCATCACGAGCGTCGACAACCTCGACGAGTCCGCGCTCGTGGACATCCTCACGAAGCCGAAGAACGCGCTCGTGAAGCAGTACCAGAAGTTCTTCGAGTTCGACGGCGTCGAGCTCGAGTTCACCGACGACGCGCTCGGCTCGATCGCGGACCAGGCGATCCTGCGGGGCACCGGGGCGCGCGGCCTCCGCGCGATCATGGAAGAGGTCCTGCTCGGCGTGATGTACGAGCTGCCCTCCCGCGACGACGTCACGAAGTGCGTCGTGGACCGGAACGTCGTGCTCTCGGGCGTGAACCCCACACTCGTGCCGCGCGAGGCGCCGCCGAAGCGCGAGCGGCGCGAGCGCACCGCCTGACGGTCAGGCGCCGTCGACCGCGAGCAGCCAGACGGGATCGCCGCTGCGCGCGACGAGGTCGGCCGCGGCGCTCGCCTCGAAACGGATCACCGCGACCCATCCCCATGCGTCCTCGATCGCGGCGTAGTCGCCGGGTCCCACCTCGCCGTACGTCGAGACGCGTCGAGCGAGCGTCGACGACGCGGTCGTCGCGACCTTGATCGCGCCCTGCTCCGCGAGGCCCGCGCGCTCGACGTCGGCGGGGCGCACGTTCAGCCGCAGGTTGCCGAAGCGGTCGACGTCCAGGACCTGACAGTGGATCTCTCCCGGGAGGACCTCGGGCACCGGGAGCGAGACGGCCTGCAGCGACGCGGGGTCGAGCTCGGGGCCCATCTTCTCCGGCGGCATACCCGCCGCCACGTGTGCCGCGGCCGGCGCGAACACGTCGCGTCCGTGGAAGACGTTCGACACCGGCGTGAGCACGACCTCGTCCGAGGCGATCTCGTACGCGCGGCTCGCGCCGCCGGCCGCTTCCCACGCGAGCGAGAGGAGCCCGTTGTCCGGCCCCACCAGCACGCGGCCCGACTCGGTCTCGACGACGACGCCCTTGCGGTCGGTGCCGACCCCGGGATCGACCACGCCGAGGAACACCGCGTGGTCGGGGGAGTAGGGCACCGATTCTCGCAGGATGAGCGCCCCGAGCTGCACGTCCTGGGGGGCCACGCCGTGGGACAGATCGATCACGGTCGTGCCGGGCGCGATCCTCTCGATGACGGAGTGGCACACGCCCACGAACTCGTCGCGAAGTCCGAGGTCGGACAGGAACAGCACCGACTTCCCCACGTGCACCCTCCGGGTCGCCAGGGGCCGACCCTACGCCGAACCCGGCTCGCGCGTCCAGGTCGACGTGCGCCGATCGGCCGATCCGCGTTTCGTAGACTCCGCGCATGCGGGTGCCCGACAAGCCGAGCCTGGACGGACTGGAGCTCAGGTGGGGTGAGCGCTGGGAGGCCGACGGCGTCTACCGGTTCGACCGGTCGAAGACGCGCGAGCAGATCTACGCGATCGACTCGCCGCCGCCCACCGTGAGCGGGTCGCTCCACGTCGGCTCGGTCATGTCGTACACCCACACGGATCTCGTGGCGCGCTTCCAGCGCATGCGCGGTCTCGAGGTCTTCTACCCGATGGGGTGGGACGACAACGGGCTCGCGACCGAGCGACGCGTCCAGAACTTCTTCGGCGTGCGCTGCGACCCCTCGCTGCCGTACGACGACGGGTTCGACGTCGCCTCGGTGGGCGGAGGAGACGACCCGGTCGGCATCAGCCGCCGCAACTTCATCGAGCTGTGCGACCGGCTCACCGGCGAGGACGAGAAGGCGTTCGAGGCGCTCTTCCGGCGGCTCGGCCTGTCGGTCGACTGGACGCACCTGTACACGACGATCGGGGAGCGATCGAGGCGGATCTCGCAGCGCTCGTTTCTCCGGCTCGCGCAGCGGGACCTCGCGTACACGGCCGAGGCGCCGACGATGTGGGACGTCGACTTCCGCACCGCGGTGGCACAGGCGGAGATCGAGGACCGTGAACGGGAGGGCCGGTACCACGTCGTGGTCTTCGACCGAGAGGACGGCGGCACCGTCGAGATCGAAACCTCCCGTCCCGAGCTGATCCCGGCGTGCGTGGCGCTGGTGGCGCATCCGTCCGACGCGCGCTTTGCCTCGCTCGTGGGTTCCGAGGTGCTCACGCCGCTCTTCCGCGTGCCGATCCCGGTGGTCGCGCACCCGCTCGCCGATCCCGAGAAGGGGACCGGCATCGCGATGATCTGCACGTTCGGCGACGTCACCGACGTGACCTGGTGGCGCGAGCTCGGGCTGCCGATGCGCGTGGTGATCGAGAAGGACGGGCGCATCGGGTCGCGCGAGTTCGGGAAACCCGGATGGGAGTCGCGCGACGTCCGGGCGGCGAATGCCGCGATGCGGGAGCTGTCGGGCTCGACCGTGAACCAGGCGCGGCGGCGGATCGCCGAGCTGCTCCGCGACGCCGGCAAGCTCGTGGGCGAGCCCACGGCCGTCCGCCACACGGTGAAGTTCTACGAGAACGGCGACCGGCCGCTCGAGGTCGTCGCGAGCCGGCAGTGGTTCGTCTCGACGCTGGAGTTCCGCGATCGCCTGCTCGCGCGCGGCGAGGAGCTCGCGTGGCACCCGGCCTACATGGGCGCGAGGTACCGGTCGTGGGTGGAGAACCTCAACGCCGACTGGTGCATCAGCAGGCAGCGCTTCTTCGGCGTGCCGTTCCCCGTCTGGTATCCGCTCGACGCGGACGGCCGGCCGGCATACGACCGGCCGATCCTCGCCGACGAGTCCCATCTGCCGATCGACCCGCAGGAGGACGTGCCGCCCGGGTACGCGCCGGAGCAGCGCGGCGAGCCCGGCGGCTTCGTCGGCGACCCCGACGTGATGGACACGTGGGCCACGTCGTCGCTCACGCCGCAGATCGCGGCGCGCTGGGAGGACGACCCGGACCTCTTCGCCCGCCTGTTCCCGATGGACCTTCGACCGCAGGCGCACGACATCATCCGCACGTGGCTCTTCTACACGGTGTTCCGCGCGGACCTCCAGCACGACTCGCTTCCCTGGACGAACGCGGCGATCAGCGGGTTCGTCCTCGACCCCGACCGCAAGAAGATGTCGAAGTCGAAAGGCAACGTCGTGACGCCCATGGAGCTCCTGGAGTCGCACAGCGCCGACGCGGTGCGGTACTGGGCCGCGAGCGCGCGCCTCGGCGTGGACGCGGCGTTCGAGGAGCAGCAGATCAAGGTGGGGCGGCGCCTCGCGATCAAGGTGCTCAACGCGTCGAAGTTCGCGCTCTCCAACGAGACCCCGCCCGGCGAGATCCTCGAGCCGCTCGACCTCGGCATGCTGCGCGCGCTCCGTTCGGTGGTCGACGAGGCCACCGAGGCGTTCGAGGCCTACGACTACGCCCGCGCCCTCGAGCGCACCGAGGCGTTCTTCTGGTGGTTCTGCGACGACTACGTCGAGCTGGTGAAGGGGCGCGCCTACCGGTCTCCCGCCGACGAAGGATCGCGCTCGGCCCGGGCGGCGCTGCACCTCGCCCTCGATGTGCTGCAGCGCCTGTTGGCGCCCGTGCTGCCGTATGCCGCCGAAGAGGT
>DATBIS010000070.1:0-50773 GCA_036556805.1 Actinomycetota bacterium
CCTCGACCGCAGCTCGGGCATCACGACGAGTCGCTCGGTGAGCTTCGCGAGCTCATCCTCGCTCAGGCGCGCCTCCGCGCGCAGCTCCTTCGTCTTCGCCGCGACGCGACCGAGCTCCTCGAGCATCCGGTCCCGGCGCGCCAGCAGGTCGTCGTGCTGGCGCTGCAGCTCGCCGATCCGGAAGCCGAGCAGGTCGTTCTGCGCGACGAGCCTCGCCTGGGACACCGATCGCTCTTCGGCACGCCGGCGGACCTCGTCGCCCAACTCCTTCGCCTGGAGGTTCTCGACCAGGGTCATGACCCCGACCGCCACGATCGCGCCGACGGTGGCGCCGAGCACCACGAGGGTCACGGTGGCCGAGTCGGAAGTCGGCTCCGAGAGCGTGTGCCCGAAGAACCTGATGGCCGTGCCGTCGGCGGCGACGCTTTCGACGACGACGTCGAGCGCGAGGGCGGCCCAGGCCGCCGCGATCGCGGCGATGACATACGAGACCAGGCGTCCCATCCTCGCGAAGACTACTCAGAAGCTGGGCCGGAGAGTATCCCTCGATCGCCTCGCGCGGATCGGCCGTTGGACCGATCGGTTTCCCGGGTGCTCAGGTGTGCACCGCCCCGAGGGCCCGCGCGACCGCCTCCGACGGCGTCCCGGCTCGCTGGATCGGGTCGGCCACCATGCCCTCCCGCTCCAGCCGCCAGCTCTCGAGGCCGACGACCGGCGTCCCCATCTTGAGCGCGAACGCGATCTCCGAGAGGGTGCCGAACTCGCCGCCCACGGCGATCACGACGTCGGCGGCCCGCACGACGAGGGTGTTCCGTGCCTCGCCCAGTCCCGACGGCAGCGTGACCGTGAGGTGGGCGCTCGCACCGGCACGGGCGTTGCCGGGCAGGATGCCCACCGAGATGCCACCGGCCGCCTCGCATCCTCGGGCGGCCGCGTCCATCACGCCGCCGAGCCCTCCGCACACGAGCACCGCACCGGCCTCCGCGAGGCGGCGGCCGACCTCCTCGGCCCACGCCGTCTCCTCGTCGGTGGCGATCGCCGCCCCGACGACCGCGACGTACGGGCCCCTCATCCCCACGATCTGCCGAGGATAGCCGCCAGCAGCGCGGCCGCCGCCTGCTTGTCCAGCGGCTCGTTGCCGTTGCCGCACTTCGGCGACTGCACGCACGACGGGCATCCGCGCGAGCAGCGGCAACCGAGGATCGTCTCGAGCGTGGCCTCGAGCAGACGCGTCGCGTGGTGGAACCCCCGCTCGCTGATCCCCGCCCCGCCCGGGTAGCCGTCGTAGATGAAGATCGTGCACGAGCCCGTGTCGGGGTGCATCGGCGTCGAGACGCCGCCGACGTCCCAGCGGTCGCACGTCGCGATGAGCGGCAGCAGGCCGATCGCGGCGTGCTCGGCCGCGTGCACGGCCCCGGGCAGCGCGCGCGGCGAGATCGCGGCGCGCGCGATCACCCGCGGCGGGATCGTCCACCACACCGACCTCGTCTCGAGGTCCTGGGGAGGAAGCCCGAGCGGGATCTCGTCCACGATCTCGTTGGTCGCCACGAGCTTCTTGACGTAGCCCACGACCTGCTCGGTCACGCGCACCGCGCCGAAGTGCACGCCGGTGAGGCCGATCGCGGCGGAGTCGGCGATCTCCCGCACGACCTCGATGTCGGTGACGTCGCGCGACTGCGTGTAGAAGTCGGGGTCGGCCTCCTCCACGACGGCAACGCGGCCGGCGAGGTCGAGCTCCCGTACCAGGTACTGCTCGCCCTGGTGTAGGTACACCGCGCCGGGATGGAGCGTGCCGAAGGCACGTCCCTCGTCCGCGGTCCCGAGGAGCTCGCCCGTGTCGGCGATCACGATCGCGTACGCGTGCCCGCTCCCAGCCCGAAGGTCGACGCGGCGATGAGGCGACTCGGAGTCCTTGTGGTGGAAGCGATCCCGGCGGAAGCTCAGCTCGCCTCGTTCGACCATCCGCTCCGCGGGCTCGAGCGCCTCGTCGCCGAAGAACTCACGAAGCTCGTCACGCGAGATCGGCTGCTCGCGCGCGGCGCACGCGAGGTGCGGCTCGACGACGTAGGGGTTCGTCGGATCGATCACCGCGGCCTCGGCGGGCTTGTCGAACAGGTCCTCGGGGTGGTTCACGAGGTACTGGTCGAGGGGGTCGTCCTGCGCGACGAGCATCGCGAGCGAGCCGTCCTCGCGCCGGCCGGCGCGGCCGGCCTGCTGCCACATCGACGCCCGGGTGCCGGGGTAGCCCACGAGCAGCGCGGCGTCGAGCGAGCCGATGTCGATGCCGAGCTCGAGCGCGTTCGTGGACGCGACGGCGAGCAGCGACCCGTCGGCGAGCTCACGCTCGATCGCGCGTCGATCCTCGGCGAGGTAGCCGGCGCGGTAGGACTTGATGCGGCTCCGCTTCTGCGCGTCGTCGACGATCCGGCGCGTGAACTCGGCGAGGAGCTCCGCCGCGCGTCGCGACCGGGTGAAGCCGATCGTGCGCACGCCGTCTCCCGCGAGCCGGCCGAGCAGCCAGCTCGCCTCGCTCAGGGCGCTCCGCCGCTCGCCGGACTCCTCGTCGAGCAGCGGCGGGTTCCACAACGCGAAGAGCTTCTCGCCACGCGGCGAGGCGTCGTTCGTGATCTCGTCGAACGAGAGCCCGGTCAGGCGGGAGGCGAGCTCGCCGGGGTTGCCGATCGTCGCGCTCGCGAGCGCCCATCGCGGCGAGCCGCCGTAATGCCCGACCAGCCGGCGAAGTCGCCGCAGGACGAGCGCGACGTGAGAGCCGAAGACGCCGCGGCACACGTGCGCCTCGTCCACGACGACGAGCCTGAGGCGCAGGAAGAAGTCGGCCCACCGCCCGTGCTCGGCGAGCAGGAGGTGGAGCATGTCGGGGTTCGTCATCACGAGGTTCGCGTTTCGCCGGATCAGGGGGCGCTCCTCCCTGGGCGTGTCGCCGTCGTAGACCGCCGCCTTGATCTGCGGCAGCCGCAGCGCGCGTACCTGCCGGAGCTGGTCGCGCGCGAGGGCCTTCGTGGGGAACAGGTACAGCGCCGTGACCTTCGGGCTCCGCATCGCGTCCGCGGCGAACGCGAGGTTGTACACGAGCGTCTTGCCGCTCGCCGTGCCGGTCGCCATCACCACGTGGCGGCCCGCGCGCAGCGCCTCGAGGCCGATCGACTGATGCGGATACAGGCCGCCGACGTCCAGAAGCTCGAGACGGTCGACGAGCAGCGGCGGGAGATCGGCTGGGAACGGCTCGGACGCCGGCGACCGCCGCGGGAGCTCGCGGACGTGCACGAGCGACTCCCCGGTGTCGGGTTCGGCGGCGAGTCCGTCCAGGAACGTGCGCGCGTCCACGCGCCCAGGCTACGTGCTGCTCGCGAGCTCCTCGTGCGAGGCGCGGAACCCGTCGCGGAACAGGCGCGGCAGCCGCCGCCGGTCGGCGAGCAGCAGGCGAGCTCCGAGCGCGAGATACACCACGCCGAACGCGATCAGTTCGCTCGCCTGCCACTCGGTCGGCAGCGTCGCCCCGAGGATGAACTGCGCCCAGAACAGGCCGAACAGCCAGCCCGCCTCGCGCAGCGACATCGACAGGTTCGAGAGCACCGCGATCGCGAAGAACGACTGCGCGGCCGTCAGGAAGATCTCCTCGCGCTGGCGCGCGCCGAGCGGGAGCCCGTGCGCGCCGCCACTTGCGATCGCGAACACAATCGGCAGCGTGCCGACGAGCAGCGTCCACTGATTCACCTTCGAGGACACGAGCGTCGACAGACCGGCGTTGGCGTTCAGGCGCCACGCGTAGAGCCCGGCCACGAGCAGCTCGGGGGCCTCCGACGCGAGCGGCGCGAGCCACTGCACCAGGAGGAACTCGCTGATCCCCAGGTCGGTGCCACTCTCGACGAGCGCGTGTGCGAAGGGCTCGGCGAAGAGCAGGATCACGGCCGCCGCGCCGGCGAACATCCCGACCACGGCCGTCCGGCGCACCGCCGGCCGCAGCTCGCCGATCGCGGCCGCCGGGCCGATGAGGTGCGGCTCCTCGGCCGGCGCGGTGGATACCCGGATCGTGTACGCGATGAAGATCGCCACGAGCACGACCGCGTCCACGAGCGTGACGGAATGCTTGAGCGGCAGCGCGAGCGAGTACAGCGTGGCAGCGGCGAGGAACGCGAGCTCGATCGAGCGACGGCGGTCGAGCTTCACGCCCTCCCAGCGGCCGCCTTCGCCCGGATCGCGCTTCGCCCGCCGAGATTGGCGGAACGCGATCAGCACCACCATCGACCAGCCGATGCCGATCAGCAGCCGATTCGCGCCGGTCATGTTCGCGAGCGCGAGCGAGCAGGGGGACTCGGTCCCGCCGCCGATCGGCGGGCACGACGGCCCGAACTGCTCGAACGAGTTCCCGCCCTGCCAGGCGAACACGAAGTCGACGGCGTATTCGGGGAGCACCGCGATGAGCGCGAGCACCGCGAGCGCGAGGCCGGCCGACACGTCGAGCTGCGCCGCCTCGGCGGCCCAGGAGAGCAGGAACGCCGCGCCCACGATCGCCGCGCCGAACGCGAGGGCCTCGACGGGATGGGGCAGGTCGCGGTCCGCGAGCAGCATCGCGAGGCCGGGGATCGAGGCCGCGCCCGCGAGCGCGATCGGCAGCGTCGCTTGCCGCGTCGTGGTCTGCGTGGGGTTGTCCTTCGCCTGCAACGAGACTCCTCCAGCCTTGTGCCGGAAGGTCTCGTCCCCGCGGGGTGCGCGGCGGGCCGCCGGGCCGCTCGTGCGACCGGGATGACGGCGAGCTCCGTGTCGGACTACTCCCCTTCGAACCCCCAGCGTAGCAAGCGCAGACGCAGGTGGGACAATCGGCGGCCGATGGACTGGTTGCAGCTCGCGAGCTCTCTTCTGGTGATCCTGGGAGGAGCCGAGCTGTTCACGAACGGCGTCGAGTGGATCGGGGAGGGCTTCGGCCTGTCCGAGGGCGTCGTCGGGTCGGTCCTCGCGGCCGTGGGGACGGCGCTTCCCGAAACGTTGCTGCCGCTCGTCGCGATCCTGTCGGGTCACGTGGCGGGGGACGAGATCGGGATCGGGGCGATCCTCGGTGCGCCGTTCATGCTCACGACGCTCGCGATGGTCGTGATCGCGGTCACCGTCCTCGTGGCCGCTCGGGGCGGCCGCCGCCCGAAGGAGCTCGACTTCGACCGGCGCGTGGTCCGGCAGGACCTCGGCTACTTCCTCGTGATGTATTCGCTCGCCGTCGTCGCGGGACTGCTCGACGTCGGGGCGATCGACGTGATGCTCGCGGTCGTGCTCGTCGTGGGCTACGGCTACTACGTCCGCCGCCACTTCCAGGCCTCGCCCGACTCCGAGAGCTCGAACTCGGGCGTGGAGGTGAAACCGCTCTACGTGTGGGGCTGGTTCGCGTTGGTGAAGAAGGATCTGATCGGCTGGTCGAAGGACGCGTCGATCGTGGCGCCCTTCGTACAGGTGGTGCTCGCGCTCGGCGCGATCATCGGAGGGGCGCAGCTGTTCATCGGTGCGGTGGACGGGATCGCCGAGCGGTTCGGCGTGCCGCCGCTCGCGTTCACGCTGCTGGTCGCTCCCGTCGCGACCGAGCTCCCGGAGAAGTTCAACTCGGTGCTCTGGGTCCGCCGGCGAAAGGACACGCTCGCGCTCGGCAACATGACCGGCGCGATGGTGTTCCAGTCGTCCTTTCCGGTGACGATCGGCCTGCTGCTCACCCCGTGGCGGCTCGCGCACGAGGCCCTCGTGGCCGCGCTCATCGCGCTCGCGGCCGGTCTCGTGCTGTACGCGACCGTGCGCTTCCGCGGTCGGCTGACGGCACGGCTCTTGCTGCTCCAGGGGGTCTTCTACGTGTTCTACGTGACCTACGTCGCGACGAAGTTCTGAGCCGCGCTCAGGAGGTCTGGTTGCGCGTGGGGGAGGGCGCGAGCTCGAGCGAGTGCTTCGAGAGGATGCCGTCCTTCGCGAGGTCGGCGTAGACCGAGCTCGCCGACGAGCTGATGTTCACGATGCTCATCCCGTTCACGGTGGCCGTCGTCCCGGGAACGACCACGTTCGTCACGTGTTTGGGGTTGATCGCGAGCGCGGTGAACGCGAGGTTGATCACCTCATCGAGCGACATCGACGTCTCGACGTTCCGCATCGCCGCGCCGATGTAGGTGAGGATCCGGCCGGGGTCCTTCGCGAACTCCTTCCGCAGCTGGATGAGCGAGGCGATCATCACGCGCCCGTGGTCCTCCGACCGCCCGAAGTCGCCCGACAGGAGCGAATGGCGATCGCGCGCAAACGCGAGGACCTCCTTGCCGTCCAGGACCTGCGGGCCCGGCTCGAAATCGGCGCGCGAGTTCGCGTCGTGCATCGAGAACGGCACGTCGAGATGGAGGCCGCCGACGGCGTCGTACATCTGCTCCACGCCGTCGAACGACGTGAGCACGTAGTAGTCGAGCTTGATGTGGGTGAGCGCCTCGACCGTCGCGATCGTGAGGGCCGGGCCGCCGCGCGGCATCGCCGAGTTGATCTTGTTCGACCCGTACCCCGGGATCGGCACGTAGGAGTCGCGCGGGAAGCCGAGGATCGTCACCCGGTCCTTCTCCAGGTTGATCGCGACGATGTGGATCGAATCCGAGAGGCCGTGGTCGATCGCCGTGCCGGGCCGCGCGTCGCTCCCGAGCGCGAGGATGAAGATCGGCTTGGACCCGTCGAGCTGCGGGGTGTAGTTCGCGTGGGCCTTCCCGATCTGCATCAGGTTGACCTGGGCGCCGGCTGCGGGAACGGGACCCACGGTGCCGACTGCCGACCCGACGGCCCAGACCGTGAGCGCGACCGTCGCGAACGCGATCCGGCGACGGCTCACGATGCCTCTCCCGAGGGCGTGGCGCTCGTCGACACGCTCGCCGAGACGCTCGGCGTGGGGGCCTCCACGACCTCGTCGGCGCGCTTCACGTCGAACGCCACGATCTTCCAGGTGCCGTCGATCGAGCGGAGGAAGAACTCCCCCTCGCTCTTCATCAGGGTGATCGTGCCGTTGTGGTTCATCGCGCGCGCCGTGAACGTCACATGGAACGCCACGCTCGCGGGGTGGCCCTTCGAGTCCATGAGCACCTCGGGCCCGACCTTTCCGCGGCCGGGTTGGATGTCGCCGAAGGTCTCACCGGCCGACGCGCCCGCGGTGAGCGTCGCGAGATCGGACTGCGCCTGGGCGCCGGCCGATTGATCGAACACCTCCAACATCGAGTCGTAGCTGCCGTTCGTCCAGTTGTCGGGGTCGAGGAACGCGGCCGTGTAGAGGTCGTCGAGGACCGCGGTGCCCTCCGTGGCGGCCCTTTCGGCCTCCGGCTCGAGGTGCTCCGGCTTCTGCGAGGCGGTCGGCACGACCTTCGTCCGACCGACCGCGAAGTCGAACGCCGGCGTGACGCGGTCGGGCTCGCCGGTTCCCGGGACGAGCGGCCCGAGGGGCCCGTCGTTGCCGCCGGTGAGCGCGAACGCGAGCGCACCGAGGCCGAGGACGGCCACCACCGCGAGGGCGATGGTGACGGGCTTGCGCCGGGGGGATGCTGCCGCGTGTCGAGCCTGTGACAAAACGCAGCAGAGCGTACGGGCGGGCCCGGCAGTTCACAATCTCCGGCGCGTAAAAGAAATGTGACGAATCCCTCGTCGATCGGAGTCTCTCCGTCGTGCACTATGCTCCCGAACGATCCACCGTCCGTCATGGTGCGCCGGGAAGCCTGGTCGGCAGGGAGGTTGATCGATGCCCGACGAGGCGCCCCGCCGCCCATGGCTGCACTCGGACCGGCCGGTCCCACGTCGGGTGCTGCGTCCGCTTCAGGAATTCCTCTCGACTTCGGCCGCGGGCGGCGTCGTCCTTCTCGTCGCCATCGCCGTTGCCTTGCTGTGGGCGAATTCCCCATTCTCCGGCGGCTACGAGCGCTTCTGGGCGACGAGGTTCGCGGTGAGCCTTGGCTCGTGGGGGATCGACGAGAACCTTCGCTGGTGGGTGAACGACGGCTTGATGGCTCCCTTCTTTCTCCTCGTGGGCCTGGAGATCAAGCGAGAGCTCCTCACCGGGGAGCTGCGCGACCGTCGGGCGGCCCTCCTCCCCGCCGCTGCGGCGCTGGGAGGCATGATCGTGCCGGCCATCATCTACTTGGCCCTGAACGCCGGCGACACGGGCTCGCGTGCCTGGGTATCCGCCATGCCGACCGACATCGTGGTCGCGCTCGGCATCCTCACGCTGGCGGGAACGGCCGCGCCTCCGAGCTTGAAGCCGTTCCTGCTCACGCTCGCGATCGTCGACGACATCCTCACCGTCCTTGCGATCGCCGTGTTCTCTTCGCAGGAGGTGCGTTGGATGCCGCTGCTCGTTGCCCTCGGATCGGTGGCCGTGGCACTCGGGATGCAGCGGATTCATGTGCGTGCCTCCGCTGTGTACGTCGTGATCGGACTGATGCTGTGGATTGCTCTACAGCGGTCGGGCGTCTCCCCTGCACTCGCCGGAGTGCTGATCGGGTTCCTCACCCCCGCGGTCGCGTTTCAGCGGCCCCGAGCGGTCAGTGTGGAGGCCCACCGAACGGCCGACGACACGCTTGACGACCCGGATCCGCCGGACGTCGACGCCCCACATTGGCTCAGGCTTGCGGCGCTTTCTCGAGAGGCCGTGTCTCCGCTCGCTCGCGTCGAACATCTGCTCCTGCCGTGGGTCACGTTGATCGTGCTCCCACTATTCGCGCTCGCGAACGCCGGTATGGCGCTGTCCGGTGGGGCCATCGCGCAGGCGGTCCATAGCCGGGTTGCCCTCGGTCTCGTCTTCGGGCGGATCGTCGGCAAGCTCGTGGGCATCGTGCTCGCTTGCTGGATCCTCGTGCGAGCCGGGGTCGCGTCCTTGCCCTCCCAGGCGGGCTGGCCGCACATGGTCGGCGTGGGAGCGGCCGCCGCGGCCGCGTTCAGCGTTTCGCTGCTCGTGGTCGATCTCACGCTTCCCGTCGAGCTCCAGGTCGTCGCGAAGATCGGCATCCTCGCGAGCGTCGTCCTCGGCGGGACGATCGCCCTCGCGGTCTTCCGCGCCGAGAGTCGTCAGAGCTCGTAGGGCACGGCGGACACGACCACCGAGGGTTCGAACAGGAACGTGCCCTTCAGCGTCAGGCCGGTCTGGTTGTGCAGCAGGCGATGCCAGCGCCTCTTCACGACGAGATCGGGGATCACGAGCGTGACGAACGTGCGGGGCTGCTCTTCGAGGATCGCCCGCACGTACGCGTGGATCGGGCCGGCGATCTGCCGGAACGGCGACGCAAGGATCTCGAGGCGCCCCCCGAGCTCCTCGTCGCGCCAGGCCTCGCGGACCTCCTCGGTCTCGTGCGGGTCCACCGCGACGTGGAGGCATCGGGTCTGGTCGGCGCGGAGGGATCGCGCATAGCGGAGGCTCCGCACCGTCGCGTTGTGAACGTTCGACACGAGCACGACGGCCACGTGGCGCCAGCCCTCCATGACGCGACCCGGATCGTCCGCCCGCAGGTCCGGTTCGAGGGTCTCGTAGTCCGGATGGTGCGCGACGTTCGTCACGACCACGTCGTCCTCGGCTGCGAGCGTCGACTTGATGCGCTGGATGTGGAAGCTGTGCAGCAGGTGACGGGGACCCCGATATTGAACGGTCTCGGGGATGATCACGTTCACAAGCGTCTCGCCGCCAGCCTCCGCGCGCAGCCGACGAACGTAGTCGCGGATCTCCAAGGGGATCTTGCGACGCCGTTCGATGAGATCGATGGGCTGCTCGAGGTGCTCCCACTTGGCGAGCACGTCGTCGAGCATGGTCCCGCGTTCGGCGAAGTGTACGAGGCGCACTTGACGCGGGAGGACGCGCCGCGCATACGCGGCGGCATAGGTGTCGCTCGCTCCCGGTTCGCCCACGGGGATGACCACGGTCTGGCGCGGAAGATCCCTGGTCGGCGGGCGGCGAGCCGGGTCGCGGAGCGAGACACCGGCCCGCTGGTAGTGCTTGTGGACGCGCAGGAGCCCCATCAGCATCACCGGGATCGCGATGAGGATGATCCACGCGCCCTGGGAGAACTTCGTTGCCGCGATGATCACGGTCATCACGCCGCTCACGATCCCGCCCAGCCCGTTGAAGAAGAGCCCCGTTCGCCACTTGGGCTCGCGAAGCGTGAGATGTCGCTTCGCCATCCCGAGCTGCGAAAAGGTGAACGAGGTGAACACGCCGATCGCGTAGAGGGGGATCAGCCGCGTGACGCTCGCTTTGAACATCACGATGAGCAGTCCCGAGAACAGCGCCAGCGCGACGATGCCGTTGGAGAACACCAGGCGATCGCCGTATCGCGTGAGCTGTCGCGGCAGGAAGCTGTCGCCGGCGTGGAAGCTCGCGAGCCGCGGGAAGTCCGCGAAGCTCGTGTTCGCGGCGAGCACCAGGATGAGCACGGTCCCGGCCTGCAGCATCAGGAAGAGCAGATGCCCGACCGCCGACGTGCCGAACGCCGCGCGGCCCACTTGCGAGAGCACCGTCACCTTCTCCTCGGGGTCCGGCACGACGTGCAGACGCGCGGCGAGGATCGAGAGGCCGAGGAACATCCCGCCGAGGATGATCCCCATCCACATCAACGTCGTGATCGCGTTCCTCCACTCCGGCGGCTTGAACGCCGGCACGCCGTTCGAGATCGCCTCGACACCCGTCACGGCCGCGCCGCCCGACGCGAACGCTTTCAGCAGGAGGAACACGAGGGCTAGTCCGGTGATCGAGGTTGTGGCGGGGACGGCGAACTGCGAGGCGTTTTCGGGGAGCTGGCCGAACGCGAGCCGCCAGAACGACACCCCGATCAACACGCCCATCATCCCGATGAAGAAGTAGGTGGGGACGCGAAAGAGCTTTCCCGACTCGCGCACGCCGCGGAGGTTCCCGAACGTGATGATCGCGATGAACGCGAGCGAGATCGGCACCCGCCACGCGAACAGGCTTTCGTCGACGGACGTCAGGGCCGCCGTTCCGGCGGCCACGGAGACCGAGACCGTGAGGATGTAGTCGGTGAGCAGCGCGACCCCCGCGACCTGCGCGGGCAGGAGCCCGAAGTTGTCGCGCGTGACGAGATAGGCGCCGCCCGCCTGCGGGTATGCCTTGATCGTCTGGCGGTACGAGAAGAGCAGGACCCCGAGCACCGCGAGCAGCGCGACCGTGATCGGCACGACCCGCGCGAAGGCGAGCGTTCCGACCCCCGCGTACAGCAGGACGCGCAGGATCTCCTCCGTCGCATATGCCGAAGACGACAGGTTGTCGCTCGCGAAGACCGCGAGCGCGGTCGGCTTCCCGAGTCGCTCGTGCACGAGCCGTTCCGTCTCGAGCGGCCGCCCGATGATCTTCGCCTTGAATCGCGAGAACGCGTCCGAGCGCTCCGGCCTGGCGGGACGGTCGGTCGCCTCGGGCGTGTCGGGAGCCCGAGCGGTGGGCCGCTCGTCGACGACTCCGTCGCGGGTCTTCACGTCCCTCATGCCGTCAGTGTCGGCCGCGGTGCGTATGGGTTGCGTATGGGCGGACGACCGGCGCGTAAAGATCCCGATGGGGGTCACCTACGCGATTGAGGGGTGCGTCGCCGGAGTGCAAGCTGGTGGCATGACGAGCCGATCGGTCGCGCGGCGTCCGGGCTGGAAGAGAGTGTGGATCACCACGGCGCCGCTCTTGCTCCCGCTCGCCGTCACGGGCAGCGCGACCTCGATCGACCTCGGGCCGTTCGGAGCCCCCTCGCTGTACCTGCTGGCCGTGGTGGCGACCTCGGCGGTGAGCGGGCTCTGGAATGGCCTCGCTGCGGCTGTGATCTCCTTCGTGGGGCTGAACTACTTCTTCACGCCTCCCGTGCACACGCTGCGGGTGAGCAAGGCGGAAGACCTCGTCGCCTTGCTCGTGTTCCTGGGCGTTGCGGTGATCGTCGGCGCCCTGTTCGCGCGGGCACTCGCCGAGCAGCGCCGGGTCGAACGCCGAGAGGACGAGCTCCGCCTCGTGAACCGGTTCGCGACCAGGCTGCTTTCGTCCGACCTTACGGAGCAGGTGGTCCACGACGTCGTGGGAACTTTGGTCGGACTCCTCGATCTTCGTTCGTGTTCCGTCGACGTCCCGGAGGAGCCGTCGCTCTCCACGTCGGCGAACTCGGCCCTTGCTCCGGCCCTCGGCGACGGCGAGGCGCCGGCCGTCGAGGTTCCGATCGCCGTGGGTGGTGCGGTGATCGGAACCCTTCGAGCTGATCGCTCACCGGGCGGCCGGTCCTTCACGGAGTCCGACGAGCGACTCCTGCAGGCGATCGGCGGTCAGCTCGGGCTCGCGATGGGGCGCCGACGCGCGGACTCCGAGGCGCGCGCGGCGAGGACCGGCGCGGAGATCAGCGAGATTCGCGCGGCGTTGTTCTCCTCGGTCACGCACGACCTTCGGACGCCGCTCGCCTCGATCAAGGCGGGCATCACCGGTCTTATGGACGAGCGCGTCCCGCTCGCTCCGGATGCACGTCGCGAGCTGTTCGTCACCGTCCTGGAGGAAACCGAGCGTCTCAACCGGCTCGTCGACAACATCTTGAATCTCGCGCGCGCTCGCGCGGGTGACATCGCCATCGACAAGGAGCTCACCCCGTTCGAGGACGTCGTCGAGACCGTGCTCACAAGGCTCCGCGGCGCGCTGGCGCCGTTTCGCGTTCGCACCTCGCTCCGCGATGGGCTGCCGGGTGTTTGGGTGGACCCCGTGAAGATGGACCAGGCGCTCACCAACATCATCGAGAACGCGGCCCGCCACTCGCCGTCGGGAGGAGAGATCCGCGTGGCGGTGGCGCCGCTTCGCGGTGGAATCCAGATCCGTGTGGCCGATCAGGGGCCGGGCATCGCCGAGGACGAGCGCCTCTCGGTGTTCGAGCCGTTCTTCCGGGGAAGCACGAGCGCGGGGAGCGGTAGCGGTTTGGGACTTGCGATCGCGCGGGCCGTCGTGCAGGCGCACGACGGGACGATCAAGATCGAGGGAGCGCCCGGCGGGGGGACGGCCGTCGTGATCGAGCTGCCAGTGGGTGGCCCCGTCGAACGCCGCGCGGAGCAGGAGAGCCGGTGACGCGCATCCTCGTGGTGGAGGACGACTCGCAGATCGCCCGCGCCTTGCGAACGAGCCTCGGAGCCAACGGGTTCGAGATGGAGTGGACGCGGGCCGGCGAGGAGGCGCTGCAGCTCGCGACCACCTGGTCGCCGGACTGCATGATCCTGGATCTCGGCTTGCCGGACATCGACGGCATCGAGGTGATCCGTCGCCTTCGCGGTTGGTCGGAGGTGCCGGTGGTGGTCTTGTCGGCCCGAGATGCCCGGGACGACAAGATCCGCGCGCTGGACGCCGGTGCCGACGACTACGTCAACAAGCCGTTCGCGATGGACGAACTGCTCGCCAGGATCCGGGCCACGCTTCGACGGGTGAAGCCGGTGGCGTCCACCTCACCCGTCCTGCGTTTCGGCGAGCTCGAGATCGATCTCGAGCGCACTCAGGTTCGGCGAAACGGCGAGCCGCTCAGGCTGACGCCCACCGAGTGGTCGCTGCTCGAGGCCTTCGTGACCAATCCGGGGAAACTGCTGACGCATCAGTGGATCCTCCGCACGGTCTGGGGCGCCGGATACACGATGGACCAGGGTCACTACTTGCGAATCTTCGTTCGCCAGCTTCGACAGAAGATCGGCGACGACGTCGCGAACCCCCGATACGTGGCGACCGAGCGGGGCATGGGATATCGATGGATCCACGAATAGGTCAGGAGACGGGTTCCTCGCCGGCCGGGCGCAAGAGCCAGCGGTACCCGACGCCGGGATCGGTGCCGATGATCTTTGGGCGTCCTGGCTCCTTCTCGATCTTGCGACGAAGCTGGCTGATGAAGACGCGAAGGACCTCGACGTCGTCTGCGTAGCCTTCGCCCCACACGCGCTCGAGCAGCCACCGATGCGTGAGCAGCTTGCCCGGATGCTCCGACAAGGCCTCGAGCAGGTTCCACTCGGTTCTCGTCAGTCGCACCTCGTCCCCGGCTCGAGTGACGAGGTGAGCATCCAGGTCGATCACGACGTCGTCACTCGCGAACTGCAGCGAGCGAGGACCCGTCGCGGATGCCCGGCGAAGGAGGGCCCGGACCCGCGCCATCAGTTCGTCGATGCTGAAGGGCTTGGTGAGGTAGTCGTCGGCCCCGAGGTCGAGCGCCGCCACCTTGTCGGTCGCATCCTCGCGCACGGAAAGCACGAGGATCGGAACGGAGCTTCGGGTTCGAAGGATCCTCGTGAACTCCAAGCCGTTGAGCACCGGCATGTTCAGGTCGAGCACGACGAGATCGGGCTCGAACGTCGATGCGACGGTCAGCGCCGCGTCGCCGTCCGACGCTTGCTCGACCAGATAGCCGCGAGCGTCCAGCGCGCGCCCGACGGCCGCCCGAATGTGGTCCTCGTCGTCGACGACGAGGATGCGGCTCGGTTTCACCCAGCGACCACGGAGACGGAGGGAAGCGAGAAGGCGAACGTCGCTCCCCCGCCCGGCGTGTCTTCGATCCAGATCTCTCCGTTCATGAGGTCCAAGAACCCCTTACTGATCGCGAGGCCGAGCCCGGTTCCGAGCCGCGGCTGTCGCTCGCTCATGCGAAAGAACGGATAAAAGAGCTGCTCACGCACGCTGTGGGGGACGCCGGCCCCGTGATCGATGACGCGGATGGTCGTGGTGGTGTCGGCTGCGCGGGCTTCCACCTCGACGCTGCCGGCTTCCGCGCTCGCGACTTTCGCGGCGTTCTCCAGGAGGTTCGTGCAGATTCGATCCAGGAAGACCGGGTCCGCCCGTACGACCGAGGCGTCGTCCATGCTGACCTTCACCTCGAGCTCGGGATACTGCAGGCGGATGCGATCGACGCAGGTCGAGAGCACCTCGGCGAGATCCACCCCCTCGAGCTGGGCGCGCAGCATGCCTCCCTCGATCCGAGACATGTCGAGCAGGTTCGCGATCAAGGCGTTCAGCCGGTCGGCCTCGTTGTCGATGCTCTGCAGCGCTTCGCGAACGACGTCGGGATTGCGTTGGATGCCGTCGCCGAGCAGGTCCGTCACCGAGGCCTTGATCGCGGCGAGCGGGCTGCGGAGATCGTGCGACACGGCGGCGAGGAGCGAGCGCCGTACCTGATCCGACTGCCGGTACACCTCGGCCTCAGTGGCGCTTCGTAACAATCGATCCCGCTCGAGCGCCAGGGCGAACTGATCGCAGAACGCACGGAGCACTCGGCTTTCGGCCGGCGTGACGGGATCGCGATCACCCTGGAGAACCAGGAGGCCGAGGACCCGAGCGCCGACCGAAAGAGGAAGATGCTCGAGCGGCCGCTTCGTCGGGTCGGGTTCCCGGTGCAGCGGCGTCGTGCCAGGTTCGCATCCGACGGCGACCTGCTCTCGCAGCTCCCGCGACCCCGGATCCTGGACGAAGAGAGCTGCCGACGTGAACCCGAACGTCTCGATCAGGTTCGATGTCAACGACTCATATCCCTCGGGGCCGGGGACGAGCGCGACGAGCTCCGCGGAGAGCGTCTGGAGCGCTCGGAGCTCGTGCTCTCGAGCCTCCGCAGCCTCGGCCCGCTCGGCCAGCCGAGCCAACAGAGCGGAGATCAGCAGCGACAAGCCCAGGAACACGAACAGGACCACGACGTATTCGCCACGGCCGATGACGAACGTGTCGTAGGGCGGGAGGAAGAAGAAGTTGAAGGTGACGAACCCGGCGAACGATGCCAGGACGCCGGGACCGAGGCCGCCGATCGCGGCCGCGGCCACGACGACGGGGAGGTAGCCGAAACCCTTCGATAGCGGCGTGATGTCGCTTCGGAGCGGGAGAAGCCCGGCCGTCAAGGCAGCGGTACCGACCGACGCGATCACGTACCCGGCGGCTCGCCGCCGAAGTTGAGGCGGCGAGAGTCGCGCGATGGCCGGTGGAACCCGCGAGCGGACCTCGCGGTCGCGAGTCTTCCCAAGGTACGTCCTCATGGCCATCCCCATCACGAGTGTGGCACGCGGACTCCTTCGTGCAGCCCGTCCGAGCGGATCTCTTGAATTCCCAACGATTTCCCAACGCGTTCCAACATCGTTCTTCACGAGTTCCTTAGATCGGAGCTCTACGCTGTCCTCGATGACCCCTGGAGGCGGGACATGGCCGACCTGGTGCTGATCCTCGTCACGCTTGCGTTCTTTGGCCTGGCATTCGCCATGGTCGCGTGGTTCGACAAGATATGAGGCTCTCCGACGTTCTCGAGCTGGTCCTCGCGGTCGCCATGCTCGTGTACCTCGGGTACGTGCTGATCCGCCCGGAGAGGTTCTGAACCGTGATCACCATCGTCGTCTACTCGCTCTTGCTGATCGCGATCACGCCGCCGCTCGGCGCCTACATGTATCGCGTCTACACGAGGACCGAGAACGGTCGGCTCGAGCGGGTGGTCTACCGGCTGATCGGGGTGAACCCCGACGCCGAGCATTCGTGGCGCCGCTACGCCTCCCTGGTGCTTTGGTTCAGCGCCGCCAGCATGCTGTTCGTGTACCTCGTGATGCGCTTCCAGGGACACGCTCCGCTGAATCCCGATGGACTTGCGGGGGTCAATCCCTACGTGTCCTTCAACACCGCGGCGAGCTTCACGACCAATACCAATTGGCAGACCTACGGCGGGGAGAGCACGATGAGCTATCTGACGCAGATGCTCGCGCTCACCTTCCAGAACTTCCTGTCGGCGGCCGTCGGCATGGCCGTGCTCATCGCGATGATCCGAGGGTTCACCCGGGCCGGAACCGACAACCTCGGGAACTTCTGGCGCGACACCGTTCGGGGCATCGTCTACGTCTTGATGCCCCTCTCCCTCGTCTGGGCCGTGGTCCTGTTGTGGCAGGGCGTCCCGCAGACGATCTCCGGCGCGCTCTCCGCCGATGGCCTTCAGGGCTTCGCTCAGACGATCGCGAGGGGTCCGGTGGCGAGCCAGATCGCGATCAAGCAGCTCGGAACGAACGGCGGCGGGTTCTTCAACGTCAACTCGGCTCACCCGTTCGAGAACCCCACGCCGATCACGAACTTCATCGAGCTGGTCGCGATCCTGGGGATCCCAGCGGCCCTCACCTACACATTCGGCAAGATGGTGAACAGCGTCCGCGAGGGCTGGGGAATCTTCGCCGCCATGTGGATCCTGATGGTGGTGGGGATCGTCGCCACGTACCCCGGCGAGCGTGACGCAACGCCCGCGATGCAGGCCGCGGGCGTGTCCGCCTCCGCCCCGAACCTCGAGGGCAAGGAGGTCCGCATCGGACCCTACGAGTCGTCGCTGTGGGCCGTCGCGACCACCGATGCTTCCAACGGCAGCGTGAACTCGATGCACGACTCGTACCAGCCGCTGGGGCAGCTCGCGCCGATGTTCAACATCGCCGTCGGCGAGGTGATCTGGGGCGGTGTGGGGAGCGGCCTCTACGGAATGATCTTCTACGTCGTCATCGCGGTCTTCATCGGCGGCCTCATGGTGGGCCGCACGCCCGAGTATCTCGGCAAGAAGATCAAGGCGAGACAGGTGAAGTACGTCGTCATCGCCGTGCTCGTCCCCTTCCTCGTGGCACTGGGCTTCACCGCCGCAGCCGTCGTGCTCCCAACCGGGCTCGGCGGACGGCTGAACACGGGCCCTCACGGATTCAGCGAGATCTTCTACGCGTACCTGTCGCAGGGCAACAACAACGGGTCGGCGTTTGCGGGCCTGACGGCAAGCGGCCCCTGGTACGCGGTCACCGGCGGCATCGCGATGCTGATCTCGCGCTTCGTCCCGCTCGTCGCAGCGCTCGCGCTTGGCGCGAGCGTCGGCAAGGAGGGCACCGTGCCCTTCACCGCGGGAACGCTTCGAACGGACACACCGCTGTTCGCCGGGTTGCTGATCGGCGTGGTCGTGATCATCGGCGCGCTCACGTTCCTCCCCGGCCTTGCACTCGGCCCGATCGTCGAGCATCTCACGCACGGAAGGCTGTTCTGATGTCGGTGCAGGCGCCCACGCCCTCCTCGTCGGCTCCGGTCGAACGAGCCTCCACCGTCCGGGCGCGTCCGCTCTTCGACCCGCCGATCGTCAAGCGCGCGATCCTGGACTGCTTCGTCAAGCTGAACCCGCGCACGCTGATGCGCAACCCCGTCATCTTCGTGACGGAGATCGTGTCGGCGGTCGTCACGGTCCGGATCGCCACCGACGTCGTGAGCGGGGGGCCGGTCGCGTTCGACACGGCGATCGGGCTCGGCCTCTGGTTCACGGTGCTCTTCGCGAACTTCGCGGAGGCGATGGCCGAGGGGCGAGGCAAGGCCCAGGCCGACTCGCTGCGGAAGACCCGCGCGGATCTCATCGCGCGGCGGCTGACCTCCGGTGGCGGGGAGGAGACGGTCCCGGCGTCGGAGCTTCGCGCGGGCGACATCGTGGTCGTCTCCGCGGGCGAGCTGATCCCGGGCGACGGCGAGATCGTCGAAGGCATCGCATCCGTCGACGAGTCGGCGATCACCGGCGAGTCGGCGCCCGTCATCCGAGAGTCCGGCGGCGACCGTTCCGCGGTCACCGGCGGCACGAAGGTGCTGTCCGACTGGATCAGGGTCGAGATCACCGCCCAGCCGGGCGAGTCGTTCATCGACCGCATGATCGCGCTCGTGGAGGGCGCCGAACGGCAGAAGACGCCGAACGAGATCGCCCTGTCCCTGCTGCTCGTGAAGTTCACGATTATCTTCCTGATGGTGATCGTTGCGCTGCAACCGTTCGCGATCTACTCGGGACGCCGGGTCAGCGACGCCGTCCTCATTGCCTTGTTCGTCTGTTTGATCCCCACCACCATCGGCGGCCTGCTGTCCGCGATCGGCATCGCCGGCATGGACCGGCTCGTGCAACGCAACGTGCTCGCCATGAGCGGCCGCGCGGTCGAGGCCGCAGGGGACGTGTCGACGCTGCTCCTGGACAAGACCGGAACGATCACGCTGGGCAACCGCCAGGCGGTCGCGTTCTTCCCTGCACCCGGCGTCGACGAGCGCGAGTTCGCCGAGGTCGCGCAGGTGGCCTCACTGGCCGACGAAACTCCGGAGGGACGCTCGATCGTCGTGCTCGCCAAGCAGCTGTTCGGGCTGCGTGAGCGCGAGCTTCTCGAGACCCGAGCCCAATTCGTGCCCTTCACGGCCCAGACGAGGATGAGCGGCGTCGATCTGGACGGCACCGAGATCCGGAAGGGCGCCGTGGACGCCGTCGTTGGTTGGTCCGGCCGGGAGCTTCCGTCGGACCTCAGGGCCGAGGTGGAGCGGATCGGCCGGGCCGGCGGGACACCACTGGCGGTCGCGAAGGACCGCGTGCCGATGGGCGTGATCGAGCTCAAGGACATCATCAAGATGGGTCTCGTCGAACGGTTCGCGCAGCTCAGGAAGATGGGCATCCGGACCGTGATGATCACCGGCGACAACCCCTTGACCGCCGCCGCGATCGCGCAGGAATCCGGCGTGGACGATTTCCTCGCCGAGGCCACGCCCGAGACCAAGATGGCGCTGATCCGGCGGGAGCAGGAGGGCGGCATCCTCGTGGCGATGACCGGGGACGGGACGAACGACGCCCCGGCGCTCGCTCAGGCCGACGTCGGCGTCGCGATGAACACGGGAACGTCGGCCGCGAAGGAAGCGGGGAACATGGTCGACCTCGACTCGAACCCCACGAAGCTGATGGACATCGTCGAGATCGGGAAGCAGCTGCTCATCACGCGCGGCTCGTTGACGACGTTCTCGATCGCGAACGACGTGTCGAAGTACTTCGCGATCATCCCGGCGATGTTCGCGGGCACCCTGCCCGCGCTGAACACGCTGAACATCATGGACCTGCGAACGCCCGAGTCCGCGATCCTCTCGGCGGTGATCTTCAACGCGGTCATCATCGTGTTGCTGGTACCGCTCGCCCTGCGAGGCGTCCGCTACGTTCCGATCGGCGCCGAGGCGCTCCTGCGGCGGAACCTGCTCATCTACGGCCTCGGTGGCATCATCGCCCCGTTCGTCGGCATCAAGCTCATCGACCTGCTGCTCACGGCGGTGCATTTCCCATGATGCGCAACGCGATCCGAGCCCTCTTCGCGACCGTCGTGTTCGCCTTCCTGACCGGGCTGATCTACCCCTTGGCGTTGACCGTCGTCGCGCGGGTGGTGTTCACCAACCAGGCCGACGGGTCGCCGATCACCGTCGACGGCAAGGTCGTGGGTAGCGCGTTGATCGGTCAGCCGTGGGACGGCCCCGAGTGGTTCTACGGACGTCCCTCCGCGATCGCAGAACCTTACGACGCGTCCGCGTCGTCCGGGTCCAATCTCGGGCCCCTCTCCCAGGCCCTCGCCGACGCCATCACCGAACGGGTGCAGGCGATCGTCGAGCTCGAAGGGCCGTACCACCCCGGACTCACCGCGGCCGCCATCCCCGTCGACCTCCTCACGGCCTCGTCGAGCGGCCTCGACCCCGACATCTCTCCTGCAGCCGCGATCTTCCAGGCTCCGCGGATCGCCGCCGAACGGCAGATCTCGCTCCAGCGGGTGCTCGCGCTCATCGACGCGAACACCTCGGGTCGAACGCTCGGCTTCCTCGGGGAGCCACGCGTCAACGTGCTCGAGCTCAACCTCGCGCTCGAGGCGCAGGTCTGATGCTCGGCGCGGTGGAGCATCCCCGCCGCCTGGTCATCGTGCTCGGGAGACGGCCCGCCTTCGACGTCGAAAGTGTCGCTCGCTCGGCCTCGTCGGAGGGGATCCCATTGCTGTTCCTGAGTCTCGGATACCCCGTCGGTCGCGCCCAAGCCGAGCTCGTGGCGGCCGCCGTGGAGCTTTCCGTCGAGCTCGGCGTTCACTTCGAGGCGGTGCTCGTTCCGGACGAGGGACGGCTCCTCGAGCACTTCAACGAGGGCGACGATGTGACGTTCGTCCTCGAGCCACGTGAGGGTCGGCGACTCCGAGCAAAGCTTCGTGGACGCGGTCGAGCCCGGACCGACGGGTCTACTGCTCCCGGCGCGCGATCACGTGGATATCGACGTTCGACGCTCGTCGGATCAGGTGGTTCACGAACGAGCCGCTGATCAACTCCCGCCAACGAGGCCGGAGTGATTCGCCGACGATGATCTGCGTCACGTGCTGCCGGTAGGCGAAGCCGAGGACGGCGTCGACGGGGTCGTCTCCCTCCAGGATCTGGAACTCCCCACCGAGCTCCCCGACGAGTCTCGCCATTCGTCCGATCCACTCGGTGTCCGCCTTCGCCTCCGCCGGTGCCACGTTGACGACGACCAACTCACCTCGAGAACGTTGCGCGAGGCGTGCCCCGCGGCGGACGAGATCCTCTGCAACCGAAGGACGTGAGACGCAGACGAGCACCCGCTCGCGCGTTTCGGGTGTGCCGGACTTCGACCAACGGGCAAGGAGATCCTCGTCGACCTGGTTGGCCACGCGCATCAACGCGAGGTCGCGAAGGGCCGTGAGGTTCTCGAGCGTGAAGAACCGGCGAAGTGCCAGCTCGGCCTTGCGCGGGTCCGGGTAGACGTTCCCGTGCATCATTCGGCGCTGCAGCGCGTGCGGCGACATGTCCACCAACTCGACCTGATCGGCCAGATCGAGCATCCAGTCCGGAACGGTTTCCAGCTGGCGGATGCCCGTGACGTGGGCAACCACGTCGTTCAGGCTGGCCAAATGCTGGACGTTGAGCGTCGTGATGACGACGATGCCGGCCGACACGACGTCCAACACATCCTCCCAGCGCTTCGCTCGGCGGCTCCCTGGAACGTTCGTGTGGGCGAGCTCGTCGATCAAGGCAACCTCGGGTGCCCGCGCGATCAGCGCCTCGGTGTCCATCTCCTCGAATGTGGTTCCCCGGTACTCGAGCCGGCGCGGGGGGATGACCTCGAGCCCCTCGGCTTGCTCCCTCGTTTGGGAGCGTCCGTACGTTTGCACCACACCGATGACGACGTCCGTGCCGCGTGAGAGGCGGCGCCGCCCCTCGCTCAGCATCGCGTACGTCTTGCCCACGCCCGGCGCGGCTCCGAGATAGATGCGGAGCGCGGCTCGCTTCTGCGCGGCCGCATCCTCCCGCGACCAGGCGGTGTCGAGCACCGGCTCGAGGACCTCCCGGCCGGTAAGGGCCTCGACCGATTCCGACTCCGAAGCCGTGGTCTCGCTCACGACGTCATCATCCAGCACGGCCGGCCGCCACGCCCCGGGTCCTTACGACACCCGAACGTGTCGACCTCGAGGTGGGAGCTCTGCCTTCCCGCAGGTCAGGGTCCAGGTTCATCCATATACTGCTCGGGTTCCCGGGGGTGGTGTGGCCGGGAGCCGTGCCCTGACAGCTTGCGACGAGGAGGTTCTGCCTTGCACCTGTTGGCCCAGGAAAGCGGCCCGATCGATGTCATCTTCCGCGCGTTCGAGAACCGCGCGCTGTGGGTGATCTTCGTCGTCTCGCTGGTCGCGCTCGCATTCGCGTACTACCTCGTGCGCGAGGTGCTCGGCGCTTCCGAGGGCACCGAGAAGATGAAGGACATCGCGCGGGCGATCCAGGAGGGTGCGAGCGCCTACCTGCGGCGCCAGTTCACGACCCTCGGCATCTTCCTCGCGATCCTCACGGTGCTGCTGTTCATCGTGCTCCCGGTGCCGAAGGACGCCGCGCACTCCGACTTCTCGATCCGGTTCGGACGCTCGCTCGCGTTCATCCTGGGTGCCGGCTTCTCCGCGCTCACCGGCTTTACGGGCATGTGGCTCGCGGTCCGGGCGAACGTGCGAACGGCGAACGCCGCACGCGAGTCGGGGCTCCGCCGCGCGATGAGGATCGCGTTCCGCGCCGGCGGCGTTGCCGGCATGTTCACGGTGGGCCTCGGGCTGCTCGGCGCCACCGTGATCCTGATGATCTACCAGCAGGACGCCACGAGCGTGCTCGTGGGGTTTGGGTTCGGCGGCGCGCTGCTCGCGATGTTCATGCGGGTGGGCGGCGGCATCTTCACGAAGGCCGCCGACGTCGGCGCCGACCTCGTGGGGAAGGTCGAGCAAGGTATCCCCGAGGACGACCCGCGCAACGCGGCGACGATCGCCGACAACGTGGGCGACAACGTCGGCGACTGCGCCGGGATGGCCGCCGACCTGTTCGAGTCCTATGAGGTCACGCTCGTCGCGTCGCTGATCCTCGGGGCCGCGGCGTTTCAGGGGAGCGAGATCGGCGCGATCGCCGGCGTCATGTTCCCGCTCTTCGTGCGCGCGGTCGGCGTGATCACGTCGATCGTCGGCATCCTCGCCGTGGCGCCGCGCAGCGAGGAGGAGCACGGGATGAAGGCGATCAACCGCGGGTTCTTCCTCTCCGCCGCGATCTCCGCGGCCGCCGTGTTCGTGATCTCGGCCGTGTACATGAAGAGCCCGCGCCCCGCGATCGCGGTGGTGATCGGACTGGTGCTCGCCTCGATCATCCAGGTGCTGACGCAGTACTTCACCGACACGAAGCACAAGCCGGTGCAGGAGATCGCGGAGGCGACGGTCACCGGTCCCGCCACCACGATCCTGTCGGGCTTCTCGATCGGCCTGGAATCGACGGTGTGGTCGATCATCGTGATCGCCGGCGCGATCGTGGGGGCGTTCTTCCTCGCGGATCCCAACTCGACGAACGTCCTCGCCGAGCGCCTGTATTTCATCGCGCTCACCGGCATGGGCATGCTCACGACGGTGGGCGTGATCGTCTCGATGGACACCTACGGGCCCATCAGCGACAACGCGCAGGGCATCGCGGAGATGTCGGGCGAGTTCGAGGGGCGGCCGGCGGAGATCCTCGGCGGGCTCGACGCCATCGGGAACTCCACGAAGGCGATCACGAAGGGGATGGCGATCGCGACCGCCGTGATCGCCGCGACCTCCCTGTTCGGCTCGTTCGAGGAAGCCCTCAAGGGCGCGGGCTTCGACTTCCAGGGCATCCGCGTCGATCACCCCGACGTGCTCGTGGGCTTGCTCCTGGGCGGTTCGGTGGCGTTCTTGTTCTCGTCGCTCGCGATCAGGGCGGTCGGCCGGGCGGCGCAGCAGGTGGTCGTCGAGGTGCGGAACCAGTTCCGCGACCATCCGGGCATCATGGACTTCACCGAGAAGCCGGACTACGGAGCCGTCGTCGACATCTGCACGCGCACGTCGCTCCGCGAGCTCATGACGCCGGGTCTCCTCGCGGTGCTCTCGCCGATCATCGCCGGGTTCTTCTTGAAGGCGGAGGCGCTCGGCGCGTTCCTCGCGGGCGCGATCCTCACGGGTCAGCTCCTCGCCGTGATGTTGTCGAACGCCGGCGGCGCCTGGGACAACGCGAAGAAGTTCATCGAGGAGGGGAACTACGGCGGCAAGGGCAGCGACTCGCACAAGGCCGCCGTCATCGGGGACACCGTCGGCGACCCGTTCAAGGACACGGCCGGCCCCGCGCTCAACCCGCTCATCAAGGTCATGAACCTCGTGGCGCTGCTGATCGCCCCCCTCGTGGTGTCGCACGCGGAGGACGTCGGCGTGCGCGTCGCGGTCGTGGTCGCCGCGGTGCTCGTGCTCGGCTTCGCGATCTACCTGTCGAAGACCCGAACGTCGGAGCTCGAGGCGGAGATCCAGAAGGCGCGAGCCGCCAGCGCGGCTCGGTAGACCGCAGTCCCGAGCCTATGGGCGCGCTCCGACGGTTCCTGCAGCGGTTCACGGAGAGCGATCAGACGCGCCTCGCGCACGAGATCCGGGCGTGGGCGGCGACGGTTCCCGACGCGACGCCGATCGCCGAGGCGCCTGCGCGCGGGCGCGTGAAGATCGCCGGGGTCGTGAACCGGATCACGGTGCTGCCGATGGAGGGCAACGAGATGCTCGAGGCACTCGTGTCCGACGGGACCGGGGAGGTCACCGTCGTGTTCATGGGGCGCCGGTCGATCCCCGGCCTCTCGCTCGGCACGCGCGTCCTCGTCGAGGGCGCGCTCGGCGAGGTGCGCGGGCATGCGCGGATCGTGAACCCTAGGTTCGAGCTCGTGGGCTGACGCTCAGCTGGTTGAGTACGCCTCCGTGTGATAGTCGTTGTCGTACATGCCGCCGACGTAAACGGCCGAGTCGTCGGGGGCGATTCCGAGGCTCAGTGCGCCATCTCCGTCCACGACACCCGGGACGAACGCGGTCCACATGGGCGGCCCCCCCGTCTCGGCCGAATAGGCCTCGGTCAGGAATCCCGTGTTCCCCGTGGTGCTTGCCCCGACACCCGTCACGTAGACGAGGCCGTCACCCGAGGCCGCGATCCCGTATGGGCTGCCCGTCTCATCGGGTCCGTTCTCGCGAGCGGTCCAGCCGGGCACTCCGTCGGAGGAATACGACGTCGTGAGGAACGTGGCGAGCCCGGCGCCGTCGTAGCTCGCTGCGGTGAGGAAGACTTGCAGCCCATCGGGAGAAACGGCCAGACGCGGCCCAACATCAAATCCCAAGGCTTGTGGCGCAAGCATTTCGTCCCACTCGCGAGACCCCCCGGTCGTCTCGAGCTTGATGGTCGTGATGGTGTCCTGCCCGAAGTTTGAGCTCTTGCCCGTGACGTACAGGCTCGATGCGTCGGAGCTGAGGGCTGCGTCGTTCGCGGTATCGACGAAGCTGGCCGGCCCGTCGTACTGCTTGCGCCAAACGAGCGCGCCGTTCTTCGTCTTGAACTTCGCCATCAAATAGTCCGTCAAAGGATACTGCGCTGAGAACTGGGTTCCGATGGCGTACACGTTCTTTGCGGCGGCCTCGAGGTCGAGGGCGCCCGCAAGGGCCCGCTTGCCGACGTCCGCGCTCCATTTCAAAGAACCGGTCTCGGTGGCGTACGCCACGAGAAGCCCGAGCTCCGGCCCGTTAACGAAGACGAACACCTTCGAACCGAGCGACGTGATCGCGTTCCCACTGTCGTAGACCCCCGCGCCCGTGTTGTACCGCTTGACCCAAAGCTTCGCCCCAGTCACAGCGTCGTAGGCGATCGTTACTGCGTCATACTTCGCGGAGCCCTTTCCCCTGCTTTGGCCGGTGACGAACACCCTCGTTCCGTCGGGGTTCGTGGTGATGCCAAGGCCGTAGTCATCGCGGTGGGCGGGACCGTCATAACGCTTCGCCCAGAGTTGATCGCCGTTCGAGGAGTCGTAGGCAACCGTCGTGATGTCGAAGTGAGTATTGATGCCCTCGCCTTGGCCCGTGACGAAGACCGTCTCCCCTGTTGGACTGACGCTCAGATCGTTCACATTGTCGAGCCCGTTCCCGGTCCCGTCATACGTCGCATCCCAGAGAAGTTGACCGGCCACGGCCCGGGCGGGGGTCGTGATCGCAAGGACCACGAGGTTGGCGAGGAGCACCGTGCGGAAGGTCCAGAGCCTCGTGCGCTTCATCTGAGCCCCTTTCGTGAACTCGCCTCCGTTGGTTAGGTCGTTACGTATGCCTCGATTCGGATGTCGCTGCCGGTCGTTCCCGCTGCGAACACGGCGCTGCCGTCGGGCGCAACGGCAACCGCATTGCCGAAGTTGTAGCCGGATGCATCCACGACCGCCGCGACTCCCCAGAGTGCCGGTCCACCGGTGGCCGCCTCGTATGCCGCCGTGATCATTCCTCCGATTCCGAAGTCGACCGACCCGGAGCCGATGACGTAGATCTGGCTGCTATCCGGCGCCACGGTCACGTCGACGGGGATGCCGCCGTGCCCTGAGCCATCCTCGAGCCGGGACCACGACTCCGTTCCGTCGGATGTGTCGTACGTCTCGATGAGGAAGAAGTCGTCGCTGGAATCGTCGAGGTGCTGTATCGCCACGAAGGCGCGGGAGCCATCGGGTGCGACGGCGATCGAGGGGTTCTGGTCGTAGCCACCGTCCGGGGTGAGTGTCGTTCTCACGTGCCAAAGCTCATCTCCGCTCGCTGCGTCGTATCCGATGGTGGCGATGACCGAGTGCCCAGACGACTCGGCGCTGGTGCCCGTGACGAACACCGAGGTTCCATCCTCCGAAAGGGCAAGGCTCTGAACGGAGTCGGAGCCGCCGAAGGGTCCGGCGTACTTCTCAGACCAGATCTTCTTTCCGGTCTTCGCGGCATAGGCGAGGGTCCGGAAGTCGCCATTCAGATCGCCACCGACGTAGACGTGCGATCCGCGAGCGGCAATCGAGGCCCCATAGCCAGCGCCGTCGACGACCCAGAGCCTCTTTCCTGTGTTCGCGTTGTACGCGACCGTGACGATCCCGTCGCCTGACGCGCCCGTGACGAAGACGCGCGTGTTGGTCGCTGCGATCGCCGCCGCCGAGTCGTCCTGGTGATCCGGACTGTCGTAGCGCTTCAACCACGACTTTTCCCCCGTCTCGGGGTCGTACGCAATCGTCACGACGTCGTGTTGGTGAGGTGCCTTCCCCTCGCTCCAACCGGTCATGAACAGGTGATTGCCCGCGGGATCCATCGCAAGGCGCCAGCCGACGTCGTCCTCATGCTTCGGGCCGTCGTATCGCCTCTTCCACAGCTGATCGCCAGTGACCGCGTCGTACGCGATGGTCACGATGTCGCTTGACTCCTCCCCGGCGGTGCCACTCGTAATGAAGACCCGCGCCCCGCCAGGATCGACCACGACGTCCTGAGCTTCGTCGAAGGTGTCCCCGGGCCCGACGTAGCTCATGGTCCAGAGCAGTTCGCCCGGCGCGGCGAGCGCTCGCGGAGTGGGAAGCAGAAGCGTGACGAAGACGCACAAGAGGCCCAGCGTCCGTCGCGCCATCGAGGAGCCCTCTCGTCGAATTGAAGAGGGTTAGCTTGCTCCGATATCCAGCCTCGACGCAAGACTCAGATCGAGCCGACGCCGCCGATCTCGTTCTGCGGCATCGGGCGCTTCGCGGCTTGCTCGCCGCAGACCGCCGCCCGCAGCGCCGACTCCGACTGCGGCGGTGCGAGCGCGACGACCTCGTCGCCGGCGGCGAGCACGGTTTCGGGCTGCGGGATCACGACGTGCCCTTCGCGCAGCACGGCCACGACCGCGGAATCCGGCGGCATGCGCAGCTCGTAGAGCGGGCGGCCGACGTTCTCGGATCCCTCGGGGAGCGTCATCTCGACGATCGAGACGCGCCCGCCCTCCAGGCGGATGAGCCGCACGAGGTCGCCCACCGTGACGGCCTCTTCGACCATCGCCGTGAGGATGTGCGGCGGGGAGACGGCCGCGTCCACGCCCCACTGCTCGTTGAACAGCCACTCGTTCTTCGGATGGTTCACGCGCGCGAGGACGCGCGGCACGGCGAATTCCTGCTTCGCGAGCAGCGACGTCACGAGGTTGTCCTCGTCGTCGCCGGTGGCGGCGACCACCACCTCGGCCTTGTCCATGTCGGCGGCCTCGAGCACCCACGGCTCGCAGGCATCGCCGAGCATCACCTTCACGCCGGGAGCCCAGCCGCGCAGCTTGTCGACGAGGTCGCGACTCTGCTCGATGAGCGTGACCTCGTGCCCGCGTTCGACGAGGTCCACCGCGAGATGCCGCCCCACGGCCCCGCCCCCCGTCACGACCACCTTCATCAGTGGTGCTCCGCCGGAGTCGCGAGGATCTCGTCGAGGAGGTTCATTCCATCCTTGTCCATGATCACCGCGAGGTAGTCGCCCTCCTGCAGCGTCGACGAGGCCTTTGGGATGAACCCACCGCCACCCCGGGATACGCCGACGACGAGGATCTTGCCGTCGACGTTGAGCGAGGTGGCGGGCTTGCCCACCAGGTGCGAC
The DNA here is from genome assembly GCA_036556805.1 of Actinomycetota bacterium. Taxonomy (GTDB): domain Bacteria; phylum Actinomycetota; class UBA4738; order UBA4738; family HRBIN12; genus DATBIS01. Next base: position 28,720 of record DATBIS010000070.1, read on the forward strand.
GGCACGGGGACCCGCAGCCGGACCAGGTCGCCGCCGCCCAGGGACTCGCGGACCTCCTGCCGGTCGTGGAACAGCATCAGCTGAATCTGCTTCACGCCCCACTTCGTCGTGGCGACCGTGGGGATGTTGAGTCGCTCGTAGATCTCGGCGCGGCGCGGGTCGAAGATGCGCGCGACCACCCGGGGGACGTGGTAGCGCTCGAGCGCCACGCGCGCCGACACGATGTTGGAGTTGTCGCCCGAGCTCACGGCGACGAACGCGTCGGCCTCCTTGATGCCGGCCTCCTCGAGGATGTCGCGGTCGAACCCGAGCCCGACGAGCGTCCGAGCACCGTCGCCTGGGGGGTAGCGCCAGAAGGCCTCGGGGTTCTTGTCGATCACGGTGACCTCGTGCCCGCCCTGCAACAGCTCGAGCGACAGCTCGGACCCGACACGCCCGCAACCCATGATGATGACCCGCATAACGGTCGCTAAGCCTAGCCGACGCCTCACGTGGTGCGGGAAGAAAAAGGTCCGAGGGCCGCCGACTGGAGGGAGCCGGCGGACCCCCGGACAATCTCGGAGGAAGTGGACGGGAGCCAGTGGCTCCGGACGAACGGCTCTGACGCCGCGGGGGTGAAGCGCGGGCCCGAACCCGTTCCGTCCCTCCACTGACAAGGCTCGACCTCGGGGCGTGAGGGATGCGTGAAGACCTGCCGATAAGGCGTGAAGATCGCGTGAAAGGGCTAGCGTGGTGAGCATGAGCCGAGAGGTCTCCGAGCCAAGATCGACGCCGCTCACGGTGCGCGGCGTGCTCGTGGCCGTGCTCGGGCCGACGGCTGCAACGGCGGCCGCACTGCTGCTTGCCGAGCGGAGCCCCTCGGCGGCCGTCGCCCTCTACATGCTCGCGGTGGTCGGCGCGGCCGTCGCCGGCGGGTTCTGGAGCGGGCTCGTGGCCGCGGGCATCGCCTCGTTCGCGTTCGGCGCGACCTACCGCACCTATGCCGCCGGCATCGACGAATCGGGGGACGTGGTGGCGGCCGTGGTGTTCCTCGCCGTCGCGCTCGTCGTGGGGCTCCTCGTGGGGAGCGCGGCCGAGGAGCGTCACCGCGCGGCCCGGCGCGAGCGCGAGGCACAGCTGCTCTCACATCTCTCCACGAAGTTGCTTTCGGGCGAGGTGCCCGATCGCGTGCTCGACGACTTCGCCTGGGTCCTGCTCGACCCTCTCGGCCTCGCGTCGTGCGAGATCACGGCGACGATCGACGGCACCGAGATCCGAGCCCGAGCCGAGCGGCCGGGGAGCCACGGCGGCGGCCCGATCGAGCTCGTGCCCCTCGTGGTGGGCAACGTCCCGTTCGGCTCGCTCACCGCCGAACGGCCCGCCGGCCGGCGCGCGCTCACGAAGGAGCAACGTTCCCTCCTTGAGGCGGCCACCCGCCAGGCTGCCGCGACGCTCGACCGCGCGCGGCTGGACGCGCGAGCCAGGCTCGCGCAGCTCGACGCCGAGACGAACGAGCTGCGCGCCGCGATGTTCTCGAGCGTCACGCACGACCTTCGCACGCCGCTCGCGTCGATCAAGGCCGGCGTGACGAGCCTGCTCGACCCCTCCGCGACCCACGACCCCACGCAGGAACGCGACCTGCTCACGACGATCCTCGAGGAGACCGACCGCCTGAACCGTCTGGTGGGGAACATCCTCGATCTCGCGAAGATCCGCGCCGGAGCCCTGACGCCCGCGCGCGAGCCCACAGCCATCGACGAGGTCGTCGAGTCCGCGCTCGCGCGCCTGCGTCCGCAGTTCGAGGGCCTGACGGTGCGCGCCGAGCTCGCGCCCGACCTCCCCGACGTGTGGGTAGACCCGGTGCAGATCGACCAGGTCCTCGCGAACCTCATCGAGAACGCGATCCGCCACTCGCCGTCCGGCGGCACCGTCGAGGTCGGCGTCGCGCGGCGCGATGGATTCGTGCAAGTGCGCGTCGTCGACGAAGGCCCGGGCATCCCCGAGGACGAGCGAGAGCGTGTGTTCGACGCGTTCTACCGAGGTGAGAAGCGGCCGGAGCGACCGGGCAGCGGCCTCGGCCTCGCGATCGCGAAGGCGGTCGTGGTCGCCCACGGGGGTCGCATCTGGATCGAGGAGCGTCCGGGCGGCGGAACCGCGGTGGTCTTCGAGCTCGGCATGGAGGAGGTGCACGCGTGACGAAGGTCCTCGTCGTCGACGACGAGCCGCAGATCCGGCGGGCGCTGCGTACGAGCCTCGAGGCGCACGGCTACGAGGTCGTCGTGGTCGGGACCGGCGAGGAGGGAGTGCTCGCGGCCGCGGACGCCATGCCCGATCTGCTTCTACTGGACCTCGGGCTCCCGGATCTCGACGGCACGGAGGTGATCCGGCGGGTCCGCGCGTTCACGGAGGTTCCGGTGATCGTGCTGTCGGTGCGCGACGCGCAGCACGACAAGGTCGCCGCGCTCGACGCCGGCGCCGACGACTACGTCACGAAGCCGTTCGGGATGGAGGAGCTGCTCGCCCGCGCTCGCGCGGCGATGCGTCGCGCCGCCCCGGAGGACCCCGCTCCCCCGCTCCTGCGCTACGGCGAGCTCGAGGTCGACCTCGCGCGGCGCCTGGTGATCCGCGACGGCCAGGCGCTGCATCTCACTCCCACCGAGTACGGACTCCTCGAGGCCCTCGTGACGAACCCCGACAAGCTGCTCACGCATCAGTGGCTCCTGCGACGCGTGTGGGGCCAGGGATACGGCACCGAGACAACGTACCTGCGGACGTACGTGCGCGCGCTGCGGAAGAAGCTCGGCGACGACGCGGCGCGGCAGGGGCTCATCGTGACCGAGCCAGGCGTCGGCTATCGATGGGTCGGAGAGCCGACGTTCGGGGCATCCTCGACGGACTAGAATCGCCAACTCCATGGCCATCGGCTCCACACGGCCCGCGCCGACGAAGACCAGCGTCCTCAAGCGGATCCTCGTCGGCCGCGCGGTCTCAAGCGCACGGCTGGAGCACACGCTCCTCCCGAAGGTCCTTGCGCTACCCGTGTTCTCGTCGGACGCGCTCTCGTCGGTGGCGTACGCGACCGAGGAGATCCTCCGCGTGCTGCTCGTCGCCTCCGCCGGAGCCGTGTCGCTGGCGATGCCCATCGCGATCGCGATCGGGCTGCTGCTCATCATCGTCGTGTCCTCGTATCGGCAAACGGTTCGGGCGTACCCGTCGGGCGGCGGCGCGTACATCGTCAGCAAGGACAACCTCGGTGTGCTGCCGGGACTGATCGCGGCCGCCGCTCTGCTCACGGACTACGTGCTCACGGTATCCGTGTCGGTCGTGGCCGGGGTCTTCGCGATGACGTCGGCGCTCAACGGTCTGACCCCGTACAAGGTGGAGCTCTCGGTCGGATTCGTCGTGCTGATCACGCTCGCGAACCTACGGGGCGTTCGCGAATCGGGCACCCTGTTCGCGGTGCCCACGTACGCGTTCATCGCCTCGATCATCGTGCTGCTCGTCGTGGGGCTGTCGAAGTGCCTGTTCGGCGGATGTCCCGTGGTCACCGATCAGGTCGAGCCAGCCGCAGACCTCGCCGCGGGCGCTGGCGCCGCGGGACTGTTCGTGATCCTGCACGCGTTCTCGTCCGGATCGACGGCACTGACCGGCGTCGAGGCCATCTCGAACGGCGTGCCCGCCTTCCGCCGTCCTCAGGCGAAGAACGCCAGCGAGACCCTCGCCACCATGGGGCTGATCGCGGTGACCATGTTCGTCGGGATCTCGTTTCTCGCCACCCACATCGACGGCGTCACGGTGAGCGAGCATCGATCGGTGGTGGGGCAGATCGCGCATGCCGTCTTCGGCGGCGGGGCTCTGTTCTACATCATCCAGTTCTTCACCACGGCGATCCTCATCCTGGCGGCGAACACCTCCTACCAGGACTTCCCCCGGCTTTCCTCCATCCTCGCACGTGATCGCTTCATGCCTCGCCAGTTCGCCAATCGCGGTGACCGCCTCGTGTTCTCCAACGGCGTTCTGGTGCTCGCCTCGTTCGCGATTCTGTTGATCGTGGTGTTCGATGCGGACCTCAACCGACTCATCCAGCTGTACGTGGTGGGCGTCTTCACGTCGTTCACCCTGTCGCAGACCGGGATGGTCCGGCACTGGCTGAAGGAGAAGCACAAGGGCGACGCTGCGCAGCGGGGCTGGCAGCGGTCGATCGTGATCAACGCGATCGGCGCCGTCGCGACATTCTTGGTGCTGCTCATCGTGACCTACACGAAGTTCCTTGAAGGCGCCTGGATCGTGATCGTCGCGATTCCGATCATCGTGTTCACGTTCTCGGCGATCCACCGGCACTACCAATCGATCACCGCGCAGCTCCGAGACGTCAACGTACGCGATGTCGTGGGAACGAACCACGTGGTGGTGCTCGTGCGAGACCTCGACGCGGCCACCGCCGAGGCCATCGGGTACGTCCGATCTTTCCGACCCCAGAGCTTCCGCGCCGTGTACCTCACGAGCAACCACGTGCCCGATGATCTCGAAGCCCGATGGCGCGCCCTCGGGGGATCGGGTGTCCCCGCGTTGGAGCCGCTGGCCGTCCAAGGCGGGCGAGCCCTCGCGAATGTCCGCCGCTACCTGCGGGACATCGAACGTCACCCCGATGACTTCATCACGGTCATCGTCCCGGAATCGATTCGAAACGGGCTGTTCGGCTACCTGCTTCGCAACCGGCCGCTCGTGCAGCTGAAGGCAGGCCTCCTGCGGGAGCCGAACGTCGTGCTCGCCGACGTGCCGGTCGTTCACGTACGGGAGGAGCCGGTCGGTGTCGACGCGCGGCCGCTCATCCCGCAGCGCACCGTGGTCCTGGTCTTCGTGTCGGCCGTGCACGGTCCCACGATCCGGGCCGTGAACTATGCGCGGTCGCTCGGCGCCACGGAGACCCGGGCCGTGCACTTCGATCTCGACCCCGACGCGGTCCTGCAGATCGAGCGGGAGTGGTTCGAAGCCGGGTTCGGAATCCCCCTCGACATCGTCGAGACGCCGTTCCGCGATCTGTCGGGGCCGATGCTCGATGAGGTGCGCCGGTTCACGGCTCGACCCGACACGCTGGTGTCGGTCGTCATCCCCGAGCTCATCGTGACGAAGTGGCGGCACCTCCTGTTGCACAATCAGAACGCGTTGTTCGTCAAGCGACTGCTGCTGTTCGAGGAGCGGACGGTGCTCACGAGCGTGCCGTTCGTACTCCAACCCGTCACGAGACCGTCGGAGGTGTAGATGGACCGCGAGGCCGCGGTGGTGCTGTGCCGCGAGAAGTGCCTGAAGGAGACGACCGTGCGTCACCTGATCTCTGTGGAGGGGGTCATGCGCTCGCTCGCGCGCCGGTTCGGCGAGGACGAGTCGCTCTGGGGACGGACCGGACTGTTCCACGACCTCGATCAGGACCACACCGGCGACGACGCGTCCGGCCACGCCTGGATGGCCGCCGCGTGGCTGCGGGAGGCCGGCGAGGACGAGCGGGTCGTGAACGGCGTGCTCGCGCACGCGCACGAGGAGTTCCGCACGGACCTGATGTCGAAGGCCGTCGTGCACGCCGACGCCGTGGCCGGACTTCTCGTGGCGGCGGCGCTCGTCCGCCCCGAGAAGGCCACGGGCATGAAGGTCTCGAGCGTGCGGAAGAAGCTGAAGGAGAAGGCGTTCGCGCCGGGGGTGAACCGCGAGGAGGTCACCGGCGTGGAGGAGTCGATCGGCCTCCCGCTCGAGGAGTTCATCGCCGTGTCGATCGAGGGGCTGCAGGGGGTCGCTCAGGAGATCGGCCTGTGATGCGCGCCGCGCGTTGGGGTACGGTCTTGCTCTCACCGGGCGAGCGAGGACACGCGTGAACATCCGGCCGGCGACCGCGAACGACGTCGAGTTCCTCAAGGAGATGATGTACGAGGCCGCCCGCTGGAACCCCGACTGGCCTCGGGAGCCGATCGAAGAGGTCCTCGCCGAGCCCGTGCTGCGCCGGTACCACGAGGGCTGGGGACGCGAGGGTGACGGGGGCGTGGTCGTGGAGCTCGACGGCGAGCCGGTGGGCGCCGCCTGGTACCGCCTGTTCACCGAGGAGGAGCCCGGCTACGGGTTCGTCGACGCGAAGGTCCCCGAGGTGTCGATCGCGGTCGTGCCCCTGCACCGGCGGAAGGGGATCGGCCATACGCTCCTTCGTGCGTGCATGGTGCAAGCGCGCGAGGAGGGGTACCAGGCCCTGTCGCTGTCGGTGGCCGTGCACAACCGTTCGCGGATGATGTATCAGCGGGCGGGGTTCGAGAAGGTCGCCGAGGACGGCGACTCCTGGACGATGCTCGCGAACCTCTAGCCCTAGCCGTCTTCGCGCGCGTCGAGCCGCGCGTACTCCTCGCGAACCTGACGCCAGCGCCGGCCGACCCACCAGATGCCGGCGAGCCCGATCGCCGCGGCGATCAGCCAGGCCAACGGGCGGATCACGTCCTCCGCCGTTCCCCAACGCTCGCCGAGCGCGTAGCCGAGCCACGCGAGCGCGAACGTCCAAGGGAGACAGCCGAGGATCGTGAACATGGTGAACTTCCCGAACCGCATGCGCGCCACGCCGGCCGGGAGGCTGATGAACGTGCGCACGACGGGCAGCAAGCGCGAGAAGAACACCGCGGCGTCGCCGTGCCGTTCGAACCACTCGTGGGCACGGTCGATCTCGTGGGGCCGGATCAGCAGGTAGCGCCCGAACCGCTCGAAGAGCGGGCGGCCTCCCACGTACCCGGCCCAGTAGGCGAGCCACGACCCGACGACGTTTCCTGCCGTGCCCATGAAACCGACCCAGACCAGGTCGAGGTCCTTCCCGACGCCCACGAAGGCCGCGCTCGCGAGCGCGCCGCCGAAGAGCATCGTGACCTCCGAGGGGACCGGCACGCATGCGGACTCCAGCACCATGAGCACGAACACCGCGGCGTAGCCGTAGTGCGCGATCTCGTCGGTGACGAAGCTGCTGAAGATGGCGAGCACGGGGGTTCCCTGGTCCGGAAGACGCCCGAGGGTATCACCGGGTCGGGAATACCCAGGCTGAGCTGCGTGTTCCTCGGCGGTCGGGCGGCTCCAGCGCCCAGCCGGCCCAGCCGAGAATCCCGGTGACGGGAGCACCCGGTGGTACGGTCCGCGCCGGAAGGGGCTCCCGGTCCGGTTCCCGGGGAGATCGAAAGGGAACGCACTCGTGGTGAAAACGCTGGTCGTGGTCGAGTCGCCGGCGAAGGCGAAGACCATCGAGAAGTACCTGGGCGGTGACTACACCGTCCGAGCTTCGTATGGGCACATCCGGGACCTTCCGAAGAGCCAGCTCGGCGTGGACGTGGAGCGGGATTTCGAGCCCGAGTACATCGTGCCCGAGGACTCGAAACGCCACGTCGGGGCCCTGAAGTCCGCCCGGAAGGGCGCCCAGGACCTCGTGCTCGCCACGGACTACGACCGGGAGGGCGAGGCGATCGCCTTCCACGTGGCCACGCTTCTCGGGGTCCCGCCCGCCGAGGCGAAGCGCGTGACGTTTACGGAGATCACCCGTGACGCGATCCTTGACGCCTTCCAGCATCCGCGCGAGATCGACCTGCGGCTCGTAGAGGCCCAACAGGCACGGCGGATCCTCGACCGCCTGGTCGGCTACAGGATCTCCCCGCTGCTTTGGCGCCGGGTCCGGCCGGGCCTCTCGGCCGGCCGCGTGCAATCCGTGGCGGTCCGGCTGATCGTCGAACGGGAGCGTGAGATCAAGGCGTTCGTGCCGGTCGAGTACTGGAGCGTGGACGTCCGGCTCACGCCCGAGGACGAGCAGCAGCCGTTCGTCGCCCGCCTGGTGGAGATCCCGGAGGGCCGGCTCGCCGCGTCGCCGGACAAGAAGGGGATCCTCCTCGCGGCCGAGCCCGATGCGGCCGGCCATGTCGAGGCCTTGCGCACGGCCGCGTACCGCGTCGCGAAGGTCGAGCAGAAGGAACGCAAGCGCTCGCCGGCGCCGCCGTTCACGACCTCGACGCTGCAACAGGAGGCGGCGCGCAAGCTCGGGTTCGGCGCGCGCAAGACGATGACGCTCGCGCAGCGCCTGTACGAGGGCATCGACCTGCCCGGCGAGGGAACGGTTGGTCTGATCACGTACATGCGCACCGACTCGGTGAACATCGCCGAGACCGCGCTCCGCGAGATCGCCGAGCTTGTGAAGACCGAGTACGGGGGGCCGTACTCGCTCGCGGAGTTCCGCCGGTACAAGACCCGGTCGCGGAACGCGCAAGAGGCGCACGAGGCGATCCGGCCGACCTCCGTGATGCGCGTACCGGGCCGCGTCGCGAGCACGCTCGACCGCGATCAGCTCCGGCTGTACACGTTGATCTGGCAGCGCACCATGGCCACGCAGATGGCCGAGGCGCGGTTCAACCAGATGGGCGTCGACGTCGTCGCGCGCAGCGGCGACCGCGAGTACGGGCTGCGCGCGACCGGACAGACGCTCGTGTTCGACGGGTTCATCCGCGTCTACCAGGAGGGTCGCGACGACGCCCCCGACGAGGACGCCGAGTCGACGCTGCCCGAGCTCACCGCCGAGCAGGCGCTGCGGATGCTCGACCTGCTGCCCGAGCAGCACTTCACGCAGCCGCCCCCCCGCTACTCGGAGGCGACCCTCGTGAAGACGCTCGAGGAGCTCGGGATCGGCCGCCCCTCCACGTACGCGTCGATCATCTCGACGATCCAGGACCGCGGGTATGTGCGGCTGGAGGACCGCCGCTTCCATCCCGAGGACGTGGCCGACGTCGTGACGGACCGGCTCGTCGAGCACTTCCCGGACGTCGTGGACGCGAACTTCACCGCGCACATGGAGGAGGAGCTCGACGACATCGCCGAGGGCAAGATCGGCTGGACGCAGGTGCTCCACGAGTTCAACGGGCCCTTCGAGCGCGCGCTCGAGAAGGCCGAGGACCAGTTCGAGCGGTTCGAGGAGGAGCTCGACGAGACGTGCCCGCTCTGCCCGACCGAGGGACGCGAGCCCGGCAAGCTGCAGGTGAAGCTCGGCCGCTACGGGAAGTTCATCGGGTGCGAGAACTTCCCCGACTGTCGGTACATCCGCAACATGGACGGGACGGAGCGCGCCGAGCCCGAGCTGCTGGACGAGACCTGCCCCGAGTGCGGGCGGCAGCTTCAGCGGCGCGTGGGCCGGTACGGTCCCTTCGTCGGCTGCAGCGGCTACCCGGACTGCCGCTACATCAAGCGCGATCCGCCGAAGTCCACCGGCGTCACGTGCCCGCAGTGCGGTCAGGGCGAGCTCGTGGAGAAGAGGACGCGCTTCGGCCTGTTCTACGGGTGCGACCGCTATCCCGAATGCGACATGGCCGTGAACCACCCGCCGGTAAAGGACCACCCGTGCCCCGAGTGCGGCTCGGTGCTCGTCGCGCGCCCGAAGAGCCTGCGCTGCTGGAACTGCGGCGCGGAGCTCGATCTCGAATTCAACGTGAAGAAGTCGGGCGATCCCGAGGCCGAGGCCGCCGCGCGCGCGGCGAAGGCGGCCGCGCGCGCGAGCCGCGCCTCGGCAAGGAATGCACGGAAGCCGACGAAGGCCACGTCGAGGAAGAAGCCGAAGACGACCGCGAAGCGCACGAGGAAGAAGGCACCCGCCACCAAGAAGGCGGCGTCCGGGGAGTCCGAGCCCGCGCCCAGCGCCGCGGAGGGATAGTTGTCGAGCGTCGCCGACGAGGTCGCGGCCCTCCGCGGTACCCGGTCGGCGACCTTCAGGGACCTTCTCACGCACCCGCCGTTCGCGCGCCTCCTCGCGGCGATGAGCGTCTCGTCGCTCGGGGACTGGGTCGGCTTCACCGCGGTGGTGGCGGTGGTGACGCGACTCGCCGGCTCGGACACGACCGCGCTCGGCGCCGTCGCTGCCGTCATGACCGCGCGCACGTTGCCCGCGATCCTGTTCGGCCCGCTCGCCGGGGCGCTGGTCGACGGCGTCGATCGCAAGAAGATCATGATCGCCGCCGACCTCGGCCGCGGGACCATGTACGCGCTCATGCCGTTCTTCGGCGTGCTGTGGCCGATCCTCTTGCTGTCGTTCTTCATCGAAAGCCTTTCGCTCCTATGGGTGCCGGCGCGGGACGCCTCGCTCCCCAACCTCGTGCCGCGCCGGCAGCTCGCAAACGCGAACTCGATCGGGCTGCTCACCACCTACGGGACGCTGCCGCTCGGCGGGCTCATCGCGACGGTGCTCGCCGCGTTCTCGAAGTCCCCGCTCGGCGCCGTGTTCCCCTACTTCGCGAGCCACCCCGAATCGCTCGCGCTGTGGCTCGACGCGGGGACCTTCGCGTTCTCCGCGCTCATGCTCTCCGGTGTCGCCATCCGGTCCCCGAAGGGCACGCTGTCGGCGCGCCTCGACCTTCGCAAGGTGGGCCGGGACCTCGTGCAGGGCCTCCGTTTCCTCTCGGAGAACACCCTCACGCGCGCGATGGGTCCCGGGATCCTCGCGGCCTTCCTCGCGACGGGCGCGGTGCTGTCGCTCGGGTCGACGTTCGCGACGAAGACGCTCGGCGCGAGCACCGCCGGGTGGCCGATCCTCGTGACCGCGTTCGGCCTTGGGATGTCGGCGGGCATCGTCGCGCTGAACTTCGTCGGCAAGATGCTCGACCGCGAGCTCGTGTTCTCGTCGTCGTTCCTGGGCGCCTCGGTGTCGCTCTTGGTGCTCGCGATCATGCCGAACATCTCGACGGCGGCGCTCGCGACGGTGGGGCTCGGGTACTCGACCGGCGTGATGTGGGTGACCGGCTACACGTTGATCCAGGAGAACGTGGCCGACGAGTACCGCGGACGGACGTTCGGGTCGATCACGCTCGTGTCGCGGGCCGGGCTGCTCGTGTCGCTCACGCTGTTCCCGGCGCTCGCGATCGCGTTCCGCAACCACCACGTCTTCGTCGGGCACCAGCGGATCGACCTGTCGGGCACGAGGCTCGCGCTCATGGTCGCGGGGGCCGGCGTTATCCTCGCCGGGTGGTTCACGCGCCTCGGCCTGAAACGTCTGCGCCTCGCCCGCCCGAAGCCGCTCGGGCTCGTGCCTAAGCTGAAGCGCCCCCCCGCGACCGGGCTGTTCATCGCGTTCGAGGGCGTCGAGGGCGCCGGCAAGGGGACGCAAATCAAGCTGGCCGAGGAGCACCTCCGGGAGCAGGGGCTCGACGTCCTCGTCACGAGAGAACCCGGCGGGACCGAGCTCGGCGAGCGCGTACGCGCGCTGCTGCTCGACCCGAGCGGAGGCCACGTCGACCCCCGGACCGAGGCGCTGCTGTTCGCGGCGTCCCGCGCGCAGACCGTCACGTCGGTCATCCGGCCGGCGCTCGCCGAAGGCAAGATCGTGATCTGCGACCGCTACATCGACTCGTCGCTCGCGTACCAGGGCTGGGCGCGCGGCCTGGGCGAGCAGGACGTGCTCACGTTGAACGTCTGGGCGACGCAGGGACTCTTCCCCGACCTCGTGGTGTTGCTCCACGTCGAGCCGGAGCTCGGGCTGTTGCGTTCCACGGAGGCGCCCGACCGCATGGAGATGGAGGGCGGCGACTTCCACGCGAAGGTGTCGGACGCGTACCTCAAGATCGCGGAGGAGCACCCGGAGCGTTTCGTGGTGATCGACGCGGGCAAGCCGCCCGCCGACGTCTTCGACGAGGTCCGCGAGGCGCTCGATCGCGTGCTGCGAGAGCGCGATGCCGAAGGAGGCGGGGAGTGAGCGCGGTGCTGGACCGGGTGCCGGGGCAGGAGGGCGCGATCGCGTTCCTCCGGCAAGCGGTCGAGCGACCCCACCACGCGTACGTGCTCGCGGGTCCCGAGGGCAGCGGCAAGTCGCTCGCCGCGCGCGCGTTCGTGGCGTCGCTCCTCTGCGCGCGCGGTGGATGCGGCGAGTGCCGCGACTGCCGGCTCGCGCTCGGCGATCGCCATCCCAACGAGTTCCAGGTCGAACCCGAGGGCCGCGACATCCACGTCGACACGGTGCGCGACGAGATCTGGCATCCGGCATTCCGCACCGCCCCCGAGCCCGGCCGGAAGGTGTTCGTGATCCGAGAGGCCGATCGGCTGTCCCCCGCGGCCGCCGACACGCTCCTGAAGGTGCTCGAGGAGCCACCCGCCGACGCCGTGCTCATCCTGATGTCCGCGCGCGCGCACGAGCTGCCCGAGACCGTGCTCTCGCGGTGTCACGTCGTGACGTTCGCCGCGCTCGCCGAGCCGTTCGTGATCCACGCGCTCGTCGACGAGGGCGTCGAGGAGCCTCGCGCCCGCCTCGCCGCACGTCTCGCCGGCGGGAACCTGGGGCGCGCCCGCCGCCTCGCGGCGACGGAGGACGGGCTCCGGTTCCGCGACGCGGCGCGTTCGGCGGTGGCGGCCGCGACGCGAGGACCGGCCGGCGCGCTCGAGGCGGCGGGCGTCGTGCTCGACGCGGCCGCCGAGTACAAGAAGGGCCTGCGCGCGGAGCTCGACGAGGAGCTCGCGCCGTTCCTCGACGAGCAGGGGCGGCGCGAGGACGCGTATCGCGGCGCGATCGCCCGGCTCGAACAGCGCTTCAAGCGTCGCGAGCGACGGGCCGAGCGCGACTTCGTGGACTGGGTGCTCCTCGGCGTGTCGGCGCTGCTCCGCGACGACGTCGCGGCGGCCGTCGGCCTGGGCGACGACCTTCGTCTGAATCCCGATCTCGAACCGGACGGGTTGCGTCCCGCGGTGCGGGCCGCGCGCGGGCTCGCCTCGATCGAGGAGGCGCGCGCGGCGCTCGCGGAAGATCTCAACTTGAACACCCGGCTCGTCCTCGAGCGCGCGTTCCTGCAGCTCTCGGAGCTCGCGGCCTAGCGCAACTGTGGTGGTAGCACTACTGGCGCGTGCGAACGCCGGTGAGAGCCTTTCATCTGGAGGATCGGAACCGATGCCCGTGCGCGTGCTCATCGTGGACGACCAGGAGCCGTTTCGCCTGGCCGCCCGCATGGTGGTGGAGGCCACCGAGGACTTCGACGTCGTCGGAGAGGCCGACACCGGCGAGCGATCCGTGGAGCTTGCGCGCGAGCTCCAGCCCGACCTCGTCCTGATGGACGTGAACCTTCCCGGCATCAACGGACTCGACGCGACGCGACAGATCCTCGCCGCCGGCGGTGGCAGCGTCGTGGTGCTGCTGCTCTCGACGTATGAAGAGGAGGAGTATGCGCCGCGCGCCGCCGAGTGCGGCGCCTCCGCGTACATCCCCAAGGCCGTGTTCGGACCCGACCGGCTCGAACAGGCGTGGGCCGCGGCTACCTCCGGCTGACCGGCACCGAACCCCGGATCGTCGTTCCCGCTCCCGGTGTGGAGCTGACCTGCAACGTGCCGCCGATCGCCTCGATGCGGTCGGCCATGCCCTGCAGACCCGTGCCGGCGTGCACCGCGCGTTCGTCGAAGCCGGGCCCGTCGTCGGAGACCTCGAAGCGAAGCGTGCCGTCCGACTCCTCCAGGCGCACGCGAATGCCGGCGCCGCTCGCGTGCTTCGCGGCGTTCTGCAGGGCCTCCAGGCCGCAGAAGTACACGGCGGCCTCGGTCTCCTGCGCGTAGCGTCCGACGCCGTCGGAGTCCAGCGAGATCGGGAGGGCCGCCTTGCGCGCCTGCGCCTCGATCGCCGCGGCGAGCCCCTCGTCGGCGAGCAGCGGCGGGTAGATGCCCCGGGCGAGATCCCGCAGGTCCTCCAGCGCGTCGTTGGCCGTCTGTTGGATCCGGATCGTCTGGCGTCGCGCCTCCTCGGGGTCGCGCCCCATCGTCTGCTCCAGGAGCCGCAACTGGACGGCGAGCGCGACGAGCTGCTGCTGGGCCCCGTCGTGAATGTTCCGCTCGAGCGCCCGCGCCCGGTCGTCCTGCGCCGAGACGATCCGGCGGCGCGACGCGCGCAGCTCCTCGAGCAGGCGGACGTTGCGCAGGACGAGTCCCGCCTGTGCGGCGAGGTCGCGCACGAGCCGCTGCCGGGTCGGGTCGAGCGGGTCGTTCGCCGGCATGTCGACGGCGAGCGCGCCGAGGAGCTCGCCCCGATCGCGCACGGGTTCCGCCCAGTCGGCGGGCAACGTCGGGAGGTCGTCGCCCTCAAGCCGGACGGCGTCCACGGTCCGCTCGTCCTGTGGCCACGCGGCAGCAGGGCGGAGCGCGCCGCCGACCCGCAGCCAGACGGTCGCGCGCGCGGCCCCGGTCGCGCCGGCGAGCAGCTGGGCGGTGCGCGGCAGCACGTCATCGGTCGCGTAGGTCTCGGAGAGGCGCTCGCTGAACCCGGAGAGGATCTCGTACGGGGTCGCGCGGCCGCCGTAGACGATCCGGTCCGCGATGCGCCTCGAGAGTCGGAGCGCCGGCCAGAACAACACGCCCATCACGCCCGCCGCGATCGCGAGGCCGGTCCGGCCGAGGCCGACCCGGCCTCCGGCGACGACCGCCACGGCGACGATCCCCAGGAAGAGCAACGCGGCCACGGTCGCGTAGAGCGCGGTCTTCTTCAGTACGAGGTCCAGGTCGTAGAGGCGATACTTGAGGAGTGCCACGGCCACGGCGACCGGGATGCCCACGCCGAGGCAGGCGAAGAACAGGAAGAACGCGATGTCGTTCAGGGTGCTGCTGCCGCCCTTCGGGATGCCGATCGTCGTGACGAGGACGAGCACGAGCGTCGCGCCGGTGAGGCCGGCCGCGTACGCGAGCCACCGCACCTGTTGGCGCTCGTCGCCCGACGCGCCCCGATACCGGATCACGAGCGAGAACGCGCACGCGAGCGAGAGCGCGACGAGCGAGAGTCCACCGACCCACGCCACCGGGGACGACACGGGTCGGAGCGCCTCGATGGCGAACGGGTTCGGCACCTGGAGGACGTCCGTGACGTCGAGGATGCCCGGGGCGAACATTGCCACGACCCCGATCACCGCAACGTCGACCACGATCGCCTTCGGCACCCAGCGCCAGCGCGGGGAGGGCACCTGACCGGTCGGGAACAGCAGCAAGAGCAGCGGCACGCCGGCGGTCGAGAGGAAGACCCAGTTCGACGCCCAGGCGGCAAACGTCCCGAACGGCAAGGAACCGGGGGAGGTCGAGAGCGAGTAGCTGGCGTACTCGGAGGTGAGGCCACCCAGCAGGATGCCGGAGCCGACCAGCAACATCAGCCAGCCGATCGGGTTCCGCGGCAACCGCGTCGTCACGAAGGAGCCCACGACGGCATAGCTCGCGAGCGTCGCCACCGACAGGAGGGTCGACGGGTCTCTCGAGAACGTGTGGTTCGCCACGGCGAGGCCGAGCGCGAAGACGAGCATGACGAAGAGGACGCCGACGAACGCCCAAGCGAGGCGGCGCAAGTTCATGCGTTCCGGCTGCCCGAGCAGGCAGTCCTGCCGTCCATGCGGTGATGGTCCCATCCCGGGCGCACGTCCGGAAGGAGGGACGGACCACCGTGCGAGGCGTGGTGGCACCACCTGGGGAATCGGGGTGCCGCCAGGCTCGTGCGGCGCGCCGCGCGCGCGTACCGTCGGCCTCAAAGAGAAGGAGGCCCGAAGATGAACACCATCGTGGTGGGGACCGATACCTCCGCCGCAGCAGACCTCGCGGTCACCGACGCGGCGAGCCTCGCGCGGGAGCGCGGGGCCGAACTGGTCGTGCTCTACGTGCGGCCGGAGGGCGATCTCCGTTTCGTCGTGGACCCCGGCAAGGCCCCCGACCCGCACGCGTACCTGTCGAAGATGTCGCGTCGCTTCCCGGGCGTGGCGACGCGCACGCGCATGGAGTCCGGCAACGCCGCGGAGAAGATCTGCGAAGTGGCCCAGGAGGAGCGCGCGGAGACGATCGTCCTCGGCAACCGGGGGACGCACGGCGGTCGCTGGGCCGTCCGGGACTCGGTGCCGAACCTCGTCCTTCGCCACGCGCCTTGCTCGGTCTACATCGTGGACACGCGGAAGGCGCAGTAGGGGTGAGGCGCCGGGAGCTACGCCAGCTCGGTCTCGCGGAGGAATGCCAGCACCGCCATCACGCGGCGATGCACGTCGGGCTCCTCGGTGAGGCCGAGCTTGTGGAAGAGCGAGTTGATGTGCTTCTCGACCGCGCGCTCGGTGAGGAACAGCGCCTTCGCGATCGAGGCGTTGTTCCGACCCTGTGCCATGTTCGCGAGGACCTCCCGCTCGCGCTCGGTGAGCTGCGCGAGCGGCGAGTGCGCCATGCGTTCCTTCGCGGCGACGAGCGCCTCGACCACCTTCGGGTCGAGCACGCTCCCGCCTCGCGCGACCTCGTCGAGCGCGCGCACGAGCTCGCCGACGTCGGCGACGCGCTCCTTGAGCAGGTATCCGAGGCCCCCCGCGCCGTCCTTCAAGAGCTCGAACGCGTAGTCCTCGTCGGCGAACTGCGAGAGCACCACCACGCCGATGTCGGGATGCTTCGACCGGATCTCCTTCGCGGCCTCGATCCCGTCGTTGGAGTTCGTGGGCGGCATCCGGATGTCGGTGAGCACGGCGTCGGGGAGGTGCTCCTCGACCGCGGCGATGAGCTCGTCACGGGTCGTGGCGGTGCCGACGAGGTCGACCGCGTCGCTCGTCGCGAGGAGGGCGGCCGTCCCTTCTCGCACGAGATAGTTATCCTCGGCGAACACGACCCGGATCACGGCCGGATCGTACACGGGCAGCGGAGGCGCACAGGCACATGACGCTCAAGGTCGTGCTCGGCGAGGACAACGTGCTCGTGCGCGAGGGCGTACGCGCGCTCTTGAACTCCTACGACGACATCGAGGTGGTGGGCGTGGCCGAGGACGCCCCGTCGCTGCTCGCGACCGCCACCGAGCACACGCCCGACGTGGTCGTCACCGACATCAAGATGCCGCCGAGCTTCCAGCTCGAGGGCATCGACTGCGCCCACGCGATCCGCGAGAAGCACCCTTCGACCGGCGTCGTGGTGCTGTCGGCGCACGACGACGAGGCGTACGCGCTCGCGCTCCTCGGGAAGGGCCAGAGCGGCCTCGCGTACCTGCTGAAGGACCGGATCGCGCAGGGCGACGAGCTCGCGCGCGCGATCCGCGAGGTGGCGGCGGGCGGCAGTGCCGTCGACCCGGTGATCGCCGAGCGCCTGTCGGGCCGCAACGAAACCGCGGTCGAGGACCGCGAGATCCTCGACATGATGGCGCAGGGCCTCGGGTACGCCGAGATGGCCGCGGCCCTGCGCACCACCCCCGAGGCCGTCGACCGGCGCGTGACGGAGCTGTTCCTGCGGATGTCGGGCGAGGCAGAGGGGCGATCCACGGCGGTCGACGAGCTGAAGCGGCTGCACGCCGCCGTCGTCGAGAAGGAGTTCCGGGCGAGCTCCCTTCGCTCGTTCGTGCCCTCGCAGGTCGCGGACCGCCTTGGGACCGACGGGCTGATGAGCCAGCAGGAGCTGGAGGTCACGGTGCTCTTCAGCGACATCCGCGGGTTCTCCACGATCGCGGAGCGGCTCTCCGCGCGCGAGATCGCGGACGTGGTCGGCAGACACCTGCGCGCGATGGCCGAGGTCGTGATCGACCACGGCGGCACGATCGACAAGTTCCAGGGCGACGCCGTGATGGCGATCTTCGGCGCGCCGGACCCGCTCGTCGACCACGCCGCGCGCGCGCTGCGGTGCGCGATCGAGATGCAGCGGCGCCAGGCGGCACTCAACGCGCAGGGCTGGGGCACCGACGCGGTGCCCGAGATGGGCGTCGGCATCGGTCTCAACACAGGTGTGGTGGTCGCCGGCGCGATCGGCGGCGGCGGGCGCCTCGAGTACACCGTCATCGGGGATGCGGTGAACGTCGCGCAGCGCGTGCAGTCGGAGGCCGAGGCCGGCGAGATCGTCGCGGCCGCCACGACGATCGCCGCGGCGCCCGACATCCCGTGCGAGGCCATCGGCCTGCGGCACGTGAAGGGCAGGGAGGAGCCGGTCGAGGTGTTCCGGGTCGTCCTCGCCGAGCTGGACGAGGCGGGGCGATGACGTCCTCGAGGCCCAAGCCGCGCAGCGTCTTCCGCCGCGCCGAGCGCTGGCTCGTGGGGATCGTCATGGGCGTGCTCGCGTTCGTGATCGAGAAGGCCGTGCTGCGCTCGATCAAGAAGGGCGCGACGAAGCCCGCACCGGTGGCCGCGGCGCCGTTCGCAAAGGGATCGGGGACGAACCTCTCGGTGTGAGGCTTTTTGTGTGACCTTTTGCCTGCGCCTCGTCATGCGAGGCTTCGTGCCGCTGGCGAGCATGGCAGGTTCGCTCGGCGGCCATTCTGAGGCGCAACGAACAGGTGTATCATCATGACTGGCGCCGGTTGGAAGGAGACATCGTGCGCCGCCTGATTGCTGTTTCGTTAGGTGCCATTCTGGGCGCGGGTTTCTTCCCGCCCATCCCGGCGCAAGCGGTGACGTGCGGTGAGGAGACACTCTTTGCGATCTCCGCAGACTTTCCGGCCTATGGAACCAAGGCTGAGGTTTATCTAAAGGATCGCAATCTCGAGAACAGTTGCTCCTCCCCTAACGCTTGGAGCACGGTTCATTTGCGACCAGACACTGGGTACACGCGATGGGTCGAGATCGGCTGGTTTGAGGACAAGGACTCAAATGGAAATAAGAGGTGGCGGCTCTTCTATGAAACCCAGCTAGGTGGATTGAAAGAGTACGCCAACATCCTGTTGAACTGCTGTAAGTGGATTGCTCTTCGACTCCAGAATATCGACGGCGGAAACTACTGGAAGTTCTACTACGACTCTGACGCGAATGGAGGCTGGACGCTGATTGGTCCTTCGGGCGGAATCGATACCGGCTTCCACAAAGGTTACCCCTACTCAGAGACAGGCCGCCGAGGTGACCCCGGGACCGGCGCTGTTGACCACTTTAGGGAGCTCACGTTCAAGGATGACCGAGCTCTCTACAACTGGTCCCACTGGACCGACGCTCACCAGTTCGGTGTCAACTACATCACCGGATATGAGTACGTCGATATTTCGCACGACGAATATCAGGTCTCGGCGGTGTAGATGTTTCGTCGTAGGCTCGCTGGGTTGATCCTCGTGAGCCTGGCCATCTCGTCCTGTGCCGACTCTGGTGAGCAGCCCTCAGCGTCGTCCATCCTCCCTCCGCTCGAGAGTGGCCCTGGAGATCCACCGCAGAACTGGGACAATCCGATTGAGGGCACCAAGATTGCATCGGTCGACGAGTCAAAGCAGCTTCTGCCGTTCTCGGTGGAGGAGCCACATGGGCTTGGGACTCCAACAAGCATCTACGTGACGCCAGAGGAGTTCCCTAAGCCGGGTCGCGAGATTGCCTTCGTATTCGATGCCCCAGAGTATGGTCGTGTCGTCATCTTGGAGATGCAAACGGACGAGACGATCGAAGGCTGGCACGAAAGCGTCACGAACATCGTTGCCGGGAACGATTCCCCCACACGCTCGGGCTCAGCCGCCAGCGTGGATGTCCGGGATGGCCTTGAGGCTCTCCTTACGACATCGGAGGATGGCGTCCGGAACACGCTATTCTGGATAGAACGCGATGTGCAATTCATCGTAGACGGACCGGCACTCACTGCAGATCAAGTGACCGCGATCGCGAACGCCCTCTGACGCAGGCGTAGCGCAGCTAGCGGTTCCGGCGGACCAAATCGGCCACGAGGGCCACCGTAAGCACGGCTGCCGCCGCGCCGAACGTCACCGGCACCCAGCCCGCCACCCGCTCCGAGAGCGCGGTGAGCGACGTCGCGAGGATCGCGGCGCCGGCGGTGAGTCCGAGCGCCAGCCGGCGGCCCGCGCGCCGGATCGTGTCCTCGAGCGACCCCGCGCGGAAGTTCACCTCGAGCTTCTGGCCGGG
Source organism: Actinomycetota bacterium (assembly GCA_036556805.1). Classification (GTDB taxonomy): domain Bacteria; phylum Actinomycetota; class UBA4738; order UBA4738; family HRBIN12; genus DATBIS01. The sequence continues at coordinate 48,507 of DATBIS010000070.1, forward strand.
ACGCGCGCCGATGAGGCGCTCGACCGCCTCGACGACTCGGAGGAACCGCACCTTCAGCCGCTGCGACTGGTAGAAGAGCGCCTTCGGGTCGAGCTTCGCGCCCATGCCGTGCAGCACCTGGCGCATCAGGAACTTGCCGGCGACGTCGAACGGGTCGAGCGTGGGATCGAGGTCGGCGGTCGCGAGCTGCACCTGCGCGAGTGCCTTGCCGGTGAGCGTGAGCGACGCGGGGAGCGGCACCTGGTGCCGGAGGGCGATCTCGCTCATCTCCTGCAGGATCGGACCGAGCTGCATGTCGGAGAGCGACGCCCCGCGGTTCTTCGCCATCAGGGCCCCGATCTCCTCCTGGAAGGCCCCGACGTCGAGGTCGCTCCGGTCGATCGCGCCGGTCATCATGAGCGTGACGTCGGTGAGGAACCCGACGTCCTCCTGCCAGAACGCCATCAGCAGGAGCATCAGGTGCTCGCGGATGTCGGCGCCCACCTCGCCGACCATCCCGAAGTCGAGGAAGTAGATCTTGCCCCGCCACCACATGAGGTTCCCCGGGTGGGGGTCGGCGTGGAAGAAGCCGTCGGTGAGGATCTGCTTGTAATAGGACTCCAGCAGCTGCCGCGCGGCCTCCGTGCGCTCGTCGCCCTCCGGCGCGAGCGAGATCGAGACGCCCTGGATCTCCTCCATCACCAGCAGGCGAGACGTGGAGAGGTCGCCGTAGACGCCCGGTACGTCCAGCCGCTCGTACCCGGAGAGCACCAGGCGCATCCGCTCGATGTTCGACGCTTCCTGGCGGAAGTCGAGCTCGCGATGCAACGACGACGACAGGTGCTCGAACACCGACGCCATGTCGATGACCTGGCGGAGCCCCGGGCGGTCGCCCACCTTCTCCGCGAACACCTCGAGCAGGGCGAGGTCCTGTTCGATCTCCTCGCGTGCGTTCGGCCGCTGCACCTTGATCACGACGCGCTCGCCGGAGGCGAGGGTCGCACGATGGACCTCGGCGATCGTGCCGGCGGCGAGCGGGTTGGGTTCGATCGATTCGAACACGTCCTCCCACGGGACCCCGAGCTCCTCCTCCATGACCTTCACGACCTGCTCCTCGGTGAGCGGCGGCACGTTGTCCTGCAGCTGCGCGAGCTCGTCGATGAACTCGGGGGGCAGCAGGTCCGGCCGCGTCGAGAGCACCTGACCGAGCTTCGCGAAGGTCGGGCCGAGCTCCTCGAGGGCCTCGCGCAGCCGCTTCGCCTGGCGGCGCTGCCCCGTGGTGCCCTCCTCATCCGGCCGGCCGAACAGCTCCTTGAGCCCGTGCTTCGCCATCACGGCCGCGATGCGCGAACCTCGCGAGATCAGCCGCGGCTCGGTGGGCGCGGGCTCCGTGCGGCGGATGACCGCGCGCGTTGGGGTGGCGTTCGTCTTCCCGTCCGGCGAGATCGTGTTGACGATGATCACGGTGCACCGCGCGTTGTGGCTGATGCGGTTCGGCACGTTGCCCAGCAGGAACTCCTTGCGGCCCGCCATGCCGGCGTTCCCGACGACGAGCACGTCGATGCGCTCGTCCTCGGCCGCCTGCACGATCGCCATCGCGGGGTCGTCGTCCACGACCACCCGTGCGTGGCCGCGTTCGCCGGCGAGCTGTTGCGCGTAGTGGTGGAGCTCGTCGCCGGCCGCCGCCGCGCGCGTCCGCTCGGCGGCGCCGTACTCGGTGTCGGCGGGGTTGCTGGGCACGATCACCTGCACGACGTACAGCTCCGCGGCGAACCGGTCGGCGAACGAGGTCGCCCACTGGACCGCCCGCTCGGCCGTCTCCGAGCGATCGGTTCCCACCATCACCCGCGCGACCGGGCCGAGGGCGTCGATTGTCATGCCCGCATCATCCCCGATGGCCGCCGTCGGCGACGAGTCCGCAGTTTAGGCTTCGGGCTCGAGTGGACCCGAGCACGACGACGACCGCGACGATCTTCGGCGTTCGCCTGCACGAGCTCCCGTCGTGGGAGCGTCTGCGGCAGGCGTGCGAGGGTTTCCTCGACGGCGATCACACGTTCCGCATCTTCACGCCGAACCCGGAGATCCTCCTGCTCGCGCGCGAGGATCCGGGGTTCGCGGAGGTGCTGAACGCGGCCGATCTCGCCCTCCCCGACGGGTCGGGCGTCGCGCTGCTCGAGTCGCTGCGCGAGCGGCGGCGCGTGCGTCGCTGGCCGGGCGTCGAGATCGGCGGGGTGCTGATGTCGCTCGCCGCGGAGCGGCGAGCGACCGTGGTCTTCCTGGGCGGCGCG
>DATBIS010000071.1:0-11152 GCA_036556805.1 Actinomycetota bacterium
CCGAGATCGTGCAGCCCCCCGCCGGCGGGATGGCCCAGGGGCCGGCAGCCGAGACCATCACGGAGCCCGCGAAGCTGCTGCGCATCGCGAGCATGGTGCGCGAGCTGCTCGACGAGACTCGCCAGGCGTCGATCGACGAGCCCGGCCGCAAGCGCCTGCGTGAGATCTACGAGCGCAGCTTCACGGAGCTTCGCGACGTCCTTTCGGAGGATCTCCAGCAGGAGCTCTCGGAGCTCGCGCCGCCGCTCGAGCAGGTGCCGAGCGAATCCGAGATCCGGGTCGCGCAGGCCCAGCTCGTGGGCTGGCTCGAGGGCCTCTTCCACGGGATCCAAGCCGCGATGTTCGCGCAGCAGGCGGCTGCGCGCGCGCAGTTCGAGGAGCTCCGGCGCCGCGGTCTTCCCGGCGGACAACCCCCAGGTCAGCCCCAGGCGCAGCAGCAGGACCCCCGGAGCCCCGGCCAGTACCTCTAGCTCAGTACTGACCCGCCTGGGTCACCGCGGCCGCCGTCACGGTGTTCTCCATCCCCTCGACCTCGCCGCCGGCACGGGCCGGAGCGAGGCCCTCGCCGCCGCCGGCGAGGCGCTGGGCGAGATAGATCGGCACGAGCATCACGAGCACGACGACCACCGCGACGACGTTCACGATCGGCCGGTTCCTGGGCTGCCGCATGTTGTTGTAGATGAACTTCGGGATCGTATTCTCGTTGCCCGACGTGAGGTTCGTCACGACGATCTCGTCGAACGACAGCGCGAACGCGAGGAGCGCGCCGGCCACGACCGCGGTGCGGATCGCCGGGAACGTCACGTAGCGGAACGTCTGCCAGCCGTCGGCGCCGAGGTCCATCGACGCCTCGACGAGCGAGGTGGGCGTACGCCGGAGCCTCGCGAGCACGTTGTTGTACACGACGACGATGCAGAACGTCGCGTGCCCGATCACGATCGTCCAGACGCTGAACGGGATCTTGAAGTTGTTGATCGTCGAGTTCAGTGCGATGCCGGTGATGATGCCCGGCAGCGCGATCGGCAGCACCAGCAGGAACGAGATCGCGTTGCGCCCGAAGAACCGGAACCGGTGCACGGCAAAGGCCGCGGCGCTCCCCAGCAGGAGCGCCACCGCCGTCGCGAAGAGCGCCACGGTGAGCGAGGTCCCGAGGGACTCACGGACGAGCGAGTTGTCCCACGCCTGCTTGAAGTACTTCACGGTGAAGCTCTCGATCGGCCACTTCTGTCCGACGCTGTTGTTGAACGCATAGATCACGACGATCGCGATCGGCAGGTAGAGGAACACCAGCACGAAGCCGGAGCCTCCCTTGATCAGCACGCGCGCGAGCCGGGACTCCACGTCAGAGCGCCTCGAACGCCTTCAGCCGCCACGCGATGACGAGGTACATCGTCATGATCGCGATCGGCACGAGCGCGAACGCCGCGGCGAACGGGATGTCGCCGGCAATGCCCTGGCTGTCGTAGATCACGTTGCCGATGAACCGGGTATTGCCCACCAGCGTGGGTGTGATGTAGTCGCCCAGGGTGAGCGAGAACGAGAAGATCGATCCCGCGACGACGCCCGGGGCGATGATCGGGAGCACGACGCGACGGAACGTCATCCACCCGCGCCCGCCGAGATCCGAGGACGCCTCCAGGTAGGAGGACGGCACGCGCTCGAGGGCTCCGTAGATCGGCAGGAACGTGAAGGGGAGCCAGAGGTACACGAACGTGATCCACACGGCGATGTTCGTGTTCGCGATATGGAGGTCGACGCCGACGAGCCCGAAGAGCCAGCCCAGGAAGCCGCCCTGCGACAGGATCAGCTTCCACGCGAAGATCCGCACCAGGTAGTTCGCCCAGAGCGGGATCACGACCGCCATGAGGAGCACGTTGCGCATGCGCGGTTTCGCCAGGCGCGCCACGTAGTACGCGAGCGGGAACGCGAGCACGATGTCGGTGAGGGTGACCGCGGTGGCGATCCCGACCGTGCGCAACGCGATCGTCCGGTAGACGGGGTCGTCGAGCAGGCGCTGGAGGTTCGACGTGCTGAGGTTCTTCACGACGAGCCCCGTGAACGCGTCCAGCCGCCAGAACGCCGAAAAGAGCAGCACGGCGAGCGCGCCCAGGTAGATGAAGACGAACCACGTGAGCGGCCAGCCGAGGATCAGCGCGAGCTTGAGCCGGGCATGCCGGAACAGGAACGCGGATGCCCGCTCGAACGGCGACGCCCGGCCCGACTCAGCGGCGACGGCCACGCGCGCGCCCTCGGGGTCGGGACCGGACCCGGGGGCCAGTTCGCGGCCCCCGGGTCCTCGCCGCTACGCCCCGGTGATCTCGGTCCACTTCTGCAACCAGACCGAGTAGTCCGCACATACGTTGCCACGGTCGTCGTGGCAGTTGGCCTCCGGCGTCTTCCACAGGTAGAGCTCGTTCAGGAACTCGACGTTCCCGCAGAACGAGTACTCGACCGTGTTCACGAGGTCCTCGCCACCCTTGCCGAGGCCCTTCGCGATCTCGGCGCACGACGCCGTGTTGCTGCCCGCGGCGCCGTACCAGATGCCGACCTCGGCCTGGACGTCGGGCCGCATCGTGTACTCCATCCACTTCAGCATGCAGTTCGGGTGCTGGGCGTGCGCGGAGATCATCCACGTGTCGGCCCAGCCGGTCACGCCCTCCGACGGGATGACGGCCGCTGCGGGCGCGTCCTTCGAGTACGTGAGGTTCACCGGCCATGCGGTGCCCACCACCATCGAACCGTCGAGGAAGCCGTCGATCTCGTCCGTGTAGAGCGCCCAGTACCTCGCGAGCAGCGGCTTCTGCGCCTTCAGGAGGTTCACCGCCGCGTCGAGCTGGTCGGTCGTGAGCTCGTACGGGTCGGTGATCCCCAGCTCGGGGTTGTGCGCCTTCAGGTACACGGCCGCATCGGCGATGTAGATCGGGTCGTTGTACGCGGTGATGTTCCCGGCGTACGGGTTCGGCTGGCCGTTCAGCGTGGGCTCGAAGGTCACGTCCCAGCTCGTGGGGGCCGGCTTCACGACGTCGGTGTTGTACATGAGGAAGTTCGGCCCGTACATGTACGGCACGCCGTACACGTTGCCGTCCACGACGTAATGCTTGTTGTTCGTGCCGGTGTCCGGCTTCAGCGGGTCGATCACGTTCGCGAACTCAGGGAACAGCGACGTGTCCACCGCGCCCACATCCCCGCCCGCGATGAGCTTGTTCGACGCGTTGCCGGAGGCCGAGACGCCGTCGTACTGCGTCCCGCCGCCCTGGCGCATGAGCGTCACCATCTCGTCGGAGGTGTCCGCGTACTTGTGCGTGACGATGCAGCCCGTCTCGTTCTCGAAGGGATGCACCCAGTCGAACGCGTCGCTGTTCGAGCCGTCCTCCGTGTACCCGTTCCACGCGATGAGGTTGAGCTCGCCCTCGCCCTCCCCGATCGAGTCGTACACGACGGGCGGCTCGATCCCGCCTCCGGTCGTACCGCCACCGGTCGCGCCCGGCGCGGAGCTTCCGTCGTTGCCGCACGCGGCGGCCACGATCAGGAGCACGCTCGCCACCGCGAGCAGCCTGCTCACCTTCATCATCCTGCCCCCTCCTCCGGGTCCGGGGACCCTTCGTTCGAACCCCCGGCCGCTTCGACCGAACGGTTGTTCCTTCGTTGCCAGACGAGGCGCACCGCCTTGCCCTTGACCTGGAGCGCCTCCATCGAGGACGTCGCCAGGTTCTGCTGCATGACGACGAGTGTGCCCCCGACGTCCAGGTCGACGATGTACCTGGTGATCGCACCCAGGTATACGACGTCTCGCACGTGGCCGGTTGCCGTGCAGTCGTCCGCGGTCGCCCGCTGCTCGGGCGAGACCATCGAGATCTTCTCCGGCCGGATCGTGAACGCGGCCTCGCTGCCGGTCACGGCCTTCGCGGCATCGCCCGCGAGCACGTTCGACACGCCTACGAACCCGGCCACGAATCCGGTGACAGGGCGCTCGTAGACCTCCGCGGGCGTGCCGACCTGCTCGATGAGCCCGTGGTTGAACACGGCCATGCGGTCGCTCATCGTGAGCGCCTCTTCCTGGTCGTGCGTGACGTAGATGAACGTGAGGCCGACCGCCTGCTGGATCTGCTTGAGCTCGATCTGCATCGCCTGCCGAAGCTTCAGGTCGAGCGCGCCGAGTGGCTCGTCGAGCAACAGCACCTTCGGACGGTTCACGAGCGCGCGCGCGAGCGCCACGCGCTGCCGCTGGCCGCCGGAGAGCTGGCCCGGCTTGCGTTCGCCGAAGGTCCCGAGCTGCACCATCGCGAGCGCATCGTTCACGCGATCGCGTCGCTCGTCCTTCGGCACCTTCTTCACGCGAAGGCCGTACTCGACGTTCTGCTCGACGGTCATGTGCGGGAACAGCGCGTAGTCCTGGAAGACCGTGTTCACGTCCCGCTCGTACGGCGCGAGCTTCGAGACGTCCTGCCCGTCCAGGTAGATCCGGCCGGACGTCGGCGCCTCGAAGCCCGCGATCATCCGAAGGCACGTGGTCTTGCCCGATCCCGAAGGTCCCAGCATCGAGAAGAACTCCCCCGGGAGCACGTCGAGGTCGACGCCGCCCACGGCCTCGACGTCGCCGAAGCGCTTCACCACCTGCTCGAGCCGCACGGCCGGGCTCGTCCCCGCCGCCGCCGCCGACTCCTCCAACCGGGCCCCCGCCTGTGCCAACTCTCCTCCGCCGGTTGCGAACTCGGCCAAGTTTGAATGGGCGTGATCGTTCCACAAGCGGCCGCTCCGGCGCAACGACCGCTCCCCGCTACGCCGAACCGACCAGCGAGGGCACGTCGGTCCCCCTCGCGCGCAGGACGTCGGCGAGCCCGCGGGCGAGCGTTCCGACGATCCCGGGCCCTTCGAAGAGCATCGCCGTGTAGATCTGCACGGTCGTCGCGCCGGCCTCCAGGCACGCGAGCGCCTGGCGGACCGTGCCGATCCCCCCGGAGGCGTTGAGGGGAATCGTCCCGCCGGTCGCCGCCCGCACGGAGCGAACGATCGCGGGCGTGCCCGCCGCGAGCGGCCGGCCCGAGAGCCCGCCCCTTCCCATCGCGAGCCGGGCGTCGGCGACGGGCCGCGTGTTCGAGCACGTGAGCGCGGCCGCACCGGCGTCCCTCGCGGCAACGGCAAGCCGGAGCGCGTGGTCCTCCTCGGCATCGGTTTCGAAGCGCGGAAGCTTCACGACCACCGGCCTGCCCGTCCGCGCGACGAGCCGTTCGATCACCTCGGCGATGTGCGCGCCCTCGTGCGCCCAGGTCGCGTTCGGTGAGCTCGCGTTCAGCTCGAAGCCGTCGACGAAGGGTCGGAGGACGCCGGCGGCGGCGAGCACGTCGTCGAGCCCCTCGTCGGCGAGCGAGACGAAGCGAGGCGCCGTGCGTGGCGACGCGAGGAGGCGCCTCGCCACGACGTCCGTGCCCGGGTTCGGCATGCCCATCGCGTTCACGAGCGACCCGGCGTCTCGATCGCGCGCGATCCTCGGCTTCGGGTGGCCGGCGCGCGGCGCGCGCGTGACCGTCCCGCCCACGACGTAGCCGAACCCGAGCCGGCCGAGCGCGCCGAGGTGCACGCATCCCTTGTCGAAGCCGGCAGCGAGCGCGATCGGGTTCGCGAGATCGATGCCGGCGAGGCTCACGCGCAGCCGGGGGTCGGCCGGTGCGCGCCCGCCGATGCGTTCCCACGGGAACGGGAACTCGAGCAACGCGCCGGCGACGCGATGCGCGGCCTCCGGCGGAAGCGCGAAGAACACCCGACGCCCGACGGCCGAGTACCACCCCATCGGGGCCCTATGCTAGCCGCGGTGAACGACGACCTCGCTCGGCGGATGGTCGAGGTTTCCGAGCTGCGCGGCGACTTCGTCCTCTCCTCGGGGCAACGCTCGACCGTCTACTTCGACAAGTTCCGGTTCCTCACCGATCCGCCGCTCCTTCGCGAGGTCGCCCACGCCGTCGCGGGCCTCACCCCCGGCGGCGTCGATCATCTCGCGGCGCCCGAGGGCGCCGCGACGCTGCTCGCCGCCGCCGTCTCCCTCGAGACGGGCCTGCCGCTCGCCGTCGTCCGCAAGGAGCCGAAGGCCTACGGCACGAAGGGCCAGGTGGAAGGGCACGCGCCCGCCGGCGCGAACGCGCTGCTGATCGAGGACGTGAGCACGACCGGGCACCAGGTGCTCGCGGCCGCGCGCGCTCTGGAAGAGGTCGGCGTGAAGATCGTGCGGATCGTGCTCGCGCTCGATCGCGGCGGCGCGGATCACCTTCGAGCGGCGGGGTACGACGTGGCGGCGGTTGCGAGCCTTCGGCCGGACGGCTAGGCCCGGACGCAGCGCCAGATCTGCAGGCGCCACAGCCAGCGGCTGCCGCGCTTGTGGAGGTTGAGGAGCCCCTCCTTCATCATCTTCGCGACCGCGAGCGACTTGCCGACGATGTCGGGCAGCGGGAACTCGCGCTCGAGCACCGAGGTCATGTTGTCGCCGAACACCCGGCGCGCCGCCTCGATGATCGACTTCTCGTCCTGGATCGTCCCCGTGGGGAGATAGAGGCGGCCGCCCGGGGCGAGCGTGTCCCCGATCGACTCGATCATCTGCGTCGGCAGCTCGACGCCGGTCGGGCCGCCCGCCCGCCCGTCGGGGAACCACCCGGTCATCTGCGCGATGTCGTCGGGGATGCCCGAGACGTCGCCGATCAGCACGCTCGCCCGCACGTCACGCACGGGCTCCAGGAGCGACCCCGAGCGGAACTCCACGCGGTCGTCGAGGCCCAACCGGACGGCGTTGGCCCTCGCGGCCTCCACGGCCTCGGTAGAGATGTCGCAGCCCACGACGCGCTTCGCGCCGAGCCTCGCGGCCACGAACGAGAGCACGCCGCTCCCGCACCCCACGTCGATCACGGTGTCGTTCGGCCCGATCTCGAGCGCCTCGGCAAGGGTGCGACTGGTGTGCGTGGGGTGGAAGACACCGGGGTTCAGCAGGATGGAAAAGGGTCCGGTGCGTCCCTTCCACTGAATCTCACTCGCGATCTCGCTCATCCCGCTCTCCATGCTCGTCCCGATTCGCGGCCACGGTCAAGCCGAACGACTGCGATCGCGCTGGTCACAGGCTACAACCCGATCTCCTCGACCGTCGCATCCTCTCCGGGAACGAGCTCGCCGCGCTCGATCCGCCCCGCGTCGCGCTCCAGCCGGTCGGCGAGCCTCGTGGTGTCGATCCCGCGGGTGCCGGCGGGATACCGTCCGACCCGCCCGGCGGCCCGGCGCAGCAGCGTGATCGCGCCGTGCGCGTTGCCGCGCAACAGGTGCACGTAGCCGGCGCCCATCTGCGAGAGGCCCTTGAAGAGCTCCGCCTCGTCGGTCGTGCGCGCCTTCTTCCAGGCGGTCTCCCAGGCCTCGTGAGCCGGGAACCAACGCCCGGCCCGCGCGTGCCGGAGCCCGAGCTCGTGGTTCTCTTCGAGGGACAAGTTGTCGTAGTCCTCCAGGTGCAGGAGGTTCTCGGCATCCCACGCCTGCGGCCGTCCGAGCTCGTCGCGCGGACGCTCGGGCTTGTTGCGGCGCTCCGTGGGGAGACCGGTCTTGCCGGTGGCCTCGTCGGGCATCTCCCGCATCCTACCCAGGGTCCGGATCGAGCACGCTCCGCCTACGAGCTCGACGAGGATCCGCCGGACCCGCCGCGCGGGCGGCGCATCGCCTCCCGGAAGCGGGCGAGCCTTCGCCGGCGCGTCTCCGCGCGCGCCTCGGCCTCGGCTTCCGCCTCGGCCTCGGCGCGGACCTCCGCCTCGATGTGCTCCTGCACCACGACGTCTCCCTCGTCGGAGCGCTCCTGAAGCCACACGTCGTAGATGATCACCTTGATCGTCGCCGCGACCGGCAAGGCGAGGAGCGCGCCGGCGAACCCGAACAGGCTGCCGCCGATGAGGGTCGAGATGATCACGGCCGCCGGAGAGAGGTTCACGGCGTTCTGCATGATCTTCGGCACGAGGTAGTAGTTCTCGAACTGCTGATACCCGAGGAAGTACACGAGCACGAGGAACCCAGTGAACGGCGACTGGAACAGCCCGACGGCGACCGCGGGGATCGCGCCGAGGTAGGAACCCACCGCGGGGATGAGGTCGGCGATGCCGGCCCACATGCCGAGCGGGATCGCGAACGGCACGCCGAACACCACGAGCGCGATGAGCGCGAGCACCCCACAGATCAGCGAGGTCAGCAGGTTGCCCGAGACGTAGCCGCCGATCTTCGCCACCGACTGGTCCATGATGTGTTCGGCGCGCGACCGGCGCTCCTCGGGGACGAACACGGCCGACGTATGTCGCATGCTCGGCAGCGACAGCATGAAGTAGATCATCAGGATCGCGACCGTCACGACGTTGAAGATCGCGGACGTGACCTTGCCGGCGAACCCGACGATCGTGGAGAACGAGCTCGAGATCTTGGACGGCAGATCGGCGATGAAGTCCTTCACGCTCTGCGCGACGTCGTGCTCGCGGAAGTACCGGCCCACCGCGTCGTCGCGCGATTCGAGGCGCCGCGCGTACGACGGGATGTCGTCGGCGAGGCCCGTCACCTGCCGGATGAGGGGCGGCACCACGAGCCAAGCGAACAGCACGACGAACACGACGAAGCCGGCGAAGATCAAGGAGACCGCGTAGCCGCGCCGCATGTTCCACGACTCGAGCCGGCGGACCGCGGGATCGAGCCCGATCGCGAGCACGGCCGCGATCACCACGAGGATGAGGATGTTGAGGACCGAGCGTGCCAGCCCCAGCACGTAGAGGGTGACCGCGACCGTGATCGTGGCCTTCGCGACGTAGCTCATGGCAGGCCATCGGAAGCGCTGCTCGAGATCGGGCTCGGGGTCCATGCCCGGGAGTCTCCCGGCTCGGGGTTGCCATTTCCAGCACATCCGCGCCGTGGGAGACTCCGGCCGCATGGAGCCGACGAAGGTCACGCTCGTTCCGCACACGCATTGGGATCGCGAGTGGTACGCGCCGTTCTCCGAGTTCTCCGAGCGGCTCGTCACGATGATGGACACGCTGCTCGACCTCGCCGATCGCGGCTTCCCGCACTTCCACCTCGACGGCCAGACGACGATGATCGACGACTACCTCGAGCGGCGGCCGGAACGCGCCGCCGACGTCGAACGGCACGTGCGCGAGGGCCGCCTCTCCGCCGGCCCCTGGTACACCCAGATGGACGAGTTCCTTGCGAGCGGCGAGTCGCACATCCGCAACCTCGAGCGCGGCCTCGCGCGCGCCCGCTCGCTCGGGCGCGCGCTCGAGGTCGGGTACATGCCCGACCAGTTCGGGCACATCGGCCAGATGCCGCAACTGTTGCGGATGTTCGGCATCGATCGCGCCGTCGTGTGGCGCGGCGTGCCGCAGTCGATCGACCGCGATGCGTTCTGGTGGGAATCGCCCGACGGCAGCCGCGTGCTCACCGAGTACATGGCGTTCGGCTACTTCAACGCGTCGGCGGGCGGGCGCTCGTTCGACCGCATCGACGATCCCGAGGAGCTCGCGAGCGCGATGGAGCAGGCGGCCGCGCGCCAGCGACCGTTCATGGCGAGCGACCGGATCCTCGTGATGCTCGGCTATGACCACGCGGGGCCCGACGCGACGTTCCCCGAGCGCCTCGCCGCGGCCGTACCGCACCTGCGCGACGTCGAGGCGTCGATCGCCGGGCTCGACGAGCACCTGCGATCGCAACGGCCGGCTTACGAGCCGCCTGCCTGGTCGGGCGAGCTCCGCTCGGGTGCCCGCGCCCACCTGCTGCCGAACGTCTACTCGGCTCGCGTGCACCAGAAGCGTGAGCGCGGCCACGTGGAGTCGCTGCTCGAGCGCTATGCGGAACCCCTCTCGGCGCTCGTGCCGGACGTCGCGTGGCCCGGGGCCGAACTCGATCGCGCCTGGCAGCTGCTGCTCTGGAACGGCGCGCACGACTCGGCGTGCGGGTGCTCCCACGACCAGGTCGCGATCGACGTCGACGCCCGCTTCGCGGAGGCGAGGAGGATCGGCGAGACGATCGTCGAACGCGCGCTGCACGCGCTCCGCGATCGCGCCGGGGGCGCGGGCGTGCTTCGGTTCAATCCCTCGCCGTTCGAGCGCGAGGACGTGTCGGGGCTCGGGTGGCGGGCGGACGCTCCGGCGCTCCGGCCGCCGGAACCCGTCGAGCTTCGGATGGGGAACGACGGCGCCGTCACCGCCGACGGGACCGAGCTGCGCTTCCTCGACGAACCCGACGTCGGCGACCTGTACAACTTCTGCTGGCGGGACGAAGCGCAGCGGCCGCGACCGCCCGTGGACGTCCGTCTCGAGGGCCATCGGGCGACGATCCGGTTCGACGACGAGCTGTCGATGCACCTCGCCGCGACCCGGCGAAGGGACGACGGGCTGGTGCGGCTCGACGGCATCGTGCGCAACGGCCGGCCGGACCACCGGCTCCGCCTGCACCTGGCGCTCGGCTGGGCCGTCACGGGCTCGATCGCCGGATCGCCCTTCGAGCTCGTCGAGCGGCCGTTGGTCGGCGAGGGCAGCGGCAACGAGGCGCCGTCTCGGACGTGGCCGGCGTCCCACGTCGTGCGCGCCGGGGACCTCGCCGTCCTGCACGAGGGCGTGTTCGAGTACGAGGTGGTGGACGGGGTCGGGCTCGCGATCACGATCCTGCGCTGCGTGGGCACGATCAGCCGCGCGACGATGGCCACGCGCCCGTACCCCGCCGGGCCCGACGTCGCGACGCCGCTCGCGCAGATGATCGGCGAGACCGCGTTCTCGATCGGCCTGAGGTCGGGCGCCGGCGACACCCGCGAGCTGCTGCGCGACTGGGAGCGGTTCGCGCTCCCGCTCATCGAGGTCCCGGCGGCCGGTGCGCCGAACGGGCCGACGGAGGGCAGGCTGCTGGACCTGGCAGGCGACGTCGAGCTTTCGAGCATCCGCCGCGAGGAGGGCGTGGTCGCGGTTCGCGTGTGGAACCCGCATCGGGATCGATCCGCCGAGGCCAGCGTGGCGGGCGCGCGGCACGTCGTCCGGCCCGCCGGGATCGCGACGCTCCGCGTGCGATCCGCGGATGCGGCCGGCTACAACTAGCTCAAACCCCTCGCGTCCTGTTTGAGGGCGAGGTCCACGCCCGCCGCGGAAGCAAGGATCAGCCGCCGAAGCAC
>DATBIS010000072.1:0-4203 GCA_036556805.1 Actinomycetota bacterium
GGAGGTCTCGTTCGAAGAGCTCGGCGGCGCGATGACCCACGCGGGCAAGTCGGGCGTCGCGTCGTTCGTCGCCGAGGACGACGAGGACGCGCTGCACCGCGCACGCTACCTGCTGAGCTTCCTGCCGTCGAACAACCTCGAGGACCCGCCGATCTACGCGACCACGGACGATCCCGAGCGGCTCGACGACGGCCTCACGCACCTCGTGCCCGATTCGCCGAAAGAGCCGTACGACATGCACGAGGTCATCCGCCGCGTCGTGGACGACGGCGAGTTCCTCGAGGTCTTCCAATACTGGGCCATGAACGTCGTGGTCGGCTTCGCGCGGCTCGACGGCCGTTCGGTGGGGATCGTCGCGAACCAGCCGAAGGTGCTTGCGGGCACGCTCGACATCGACGCGAGCGAGAAGGCGAGCCGTTTCGTGCGGTTCTGCGACGCGTTCAACATCCCGATCCTCACGTTCGTGGACGTTCCCGGCTTCCTGCCGGGCACGCAGCAGGAGTTCCACGGGATCATCCGCCACGGCGCGAAGCTCCTGTACGCGTTCGCGGAAGCCACCGTGCCGCGGATGACGGTCATCACGCGCAAGGCGTACGGCGGCGCGTACGTCGTCATGAACTCGAAGCACCTCCGCGCGGACGTGTCCTTCGCGTGGCCGACGGCCGAGATCGCCGTGATGGGCGCGCAGGGTGCCGTGAACATCGTGTCGCGGCGGGAGATCGAGCGCGCGGCCGACCCCGCGACGAAGCGCGCCGAGCTCATCGACGAGTACAAGCGGAAGTTCTCGACGCCGTACGCGTCGGCCGAGCGCGGGTTCGTGGACGACGTGATCGAGCCGGCCGAGACGCGGCCGCGGCTGATCAAGGCGCTGAGGATGCTCTCGACGAAGCGCGAGGCGATCCCCGCCCGCAAGCACGGCAACATCCCTCTGTAGGAGGCGGCGAGATGCCGAACGGCGACGAACGGTCCTTCGAGCTTCCCGACGGGCTCTCGTCGGAGGAGGAACGCGCGATCCTCACCGCGCTCGAGCGCTACTTCCAGCAAGAGAGCCCGAAGCCGAACACGTGGGTCCTGCAAGGACGCATCGACGCGACCGGGCTCGGCGGCCTCCAGGTTCGGAAGTACGCGCGCGAGCCGTGGCACGGGAACCACGCCGAGTTCGCCCAGAAGGGAGTACCTCCCGTCCACGGCCGCGGCGACCAGCGGTAGCAGTGTCGGCTCACCTCACGACGGGATCGGTAACGAAAGCCCAAGCGCTGGAGGTGTTCTCGGCCGAGGGATGTTCCTCGCCTCGCTTCTGGCGGAACGGGGCCGGCGATACCTACGGCTGGCACTCGCACGACTTCCACAAAGTGCTGTTCTGCCTCGAGGGGTCGATCACCTTCCACACCGACGACGACGACATCGGGCTCACGGCCGGCGACCGTCTTGATCTCGAACCCGGCACGACGCATGCCGCCACGGTCGGCCCCGCGGGGTGCAGCTGCGTGGAGGCTTCGCGGTGACGTCGGTCGCGTTCCACGTCGACCAGCTGTGGCTCCGGTCGCCGGGCGGCATCGGCACGTACGTTCGCGAGCTCGTGCCGGCGCTGGAGCGCATGAACGACCCGGAGACGCTCCTGCTGTTCCGCTCCCGATGGACCGAGGGCGGTCCGCCTGCTGAATGGTGGGAACATCGACGGGTGGTGGTGCTTCCCGGGACGATGCGGTCGCTCTATCCGCGCTGGGATCTGTTCGGCCGACCACTGCTCCCGGCGCCGCTGTCGGCGTGTGAGGTCGTGCACGCGACGAACCACGTCGCGATCCCGCCGGCGGGCCCCGCGCAGAAGCTCGTCGTGACCGTGCACGACCTCGCGTTCGAGCGCTTCCCCGAGCTCTTCCCTCGACGCTGGCGCTGGCTCTACCGGGCCGGCCTGAAGGCGACGGCGCGCCGCGCGGATGCGGTCCTCACGCCGTCGCAGGCCACGGCCGACGACCTGCTCTCGCACACGAACCTCGATCCCGCGAAGGTGCACGTGACCCCGCTCGCCGCGTCGCTGCCCACGACGGCCGACGATCCCATGCCGATCCTGCGCCGCCTTGGCATCGAGCCGCCGTATCTGCTCTTCGTCGGGACCCTGGAGCCGCGGAAGAACCTCGTGCGGCTCGTGCGTGCCTATCGCCGGGCCGTCGCGAGCGGGCTTCCCCACGCGCTCGTGCTCGCCGGCGCGACCGGCTGGCACGCCGAGGCCCTCGAGGCCGAGCTCGCGATCGTGGGCCCCGGCACGATCCTTCGGACGGGGCTCATCGGTGACGCCGGGCTCGATGCCGTCTATCGCGGCGCCGCCGCGTTCGTGTACCCCTCGTTGTTCGAAGGCTTCGGCCTGCCGGTTCTCGAGGCCATGGCGCGGGGCGTCCCCACGATCACGTCGAACGCGTCGTCGATCCCCGAGGTCGCCGGCCAAGCCGCGGTGCTCGTCGATCCGACCTCCGAGGAAGACCTCGCGGGTGCGATCGAGAGCGTCCTCGGCGACGCGGAGCTCGCCGAGTCGTTGCGCCGCGCCGGACCGGGGCAGGCCGCGAACTTCTCCTGGGACGAGACCGCGCGCGGCACGATCGCGGTCTACAGGAAGATCGTGTCCTAGCCGGAAGCGACGGCGACGCCGGACCTCAGGACGAGCGAGGGCTCCAGCACCGCCGCGATCTCGTCGCAGGGGTTCGCGCCGTAGACCACGAGATCCGCAGCAGCACCGGCCTCGATGGTTCCGACGTCCGGCAGACGCAGCAGCTCGGCCCCGCTCGACGTGGCCGCCCGCATCGCGCCGATCGCGGGCAGCCCCCACTCGACCATGTACACCAGCTCGCGGGGGCCGTTGCCGTGCGGGTTGAACGGCGTACCGGCGTCGGTCCCGCAGACGTGCCGCACGCCCGCCCGCACGGCTCGCACGTGCGAGCGCCGGGAATCGTCGAGCAGCGAACGTGCCTTCTCGACGGCATACGCCGGGACGTCGTCGGGATGCTCGGCGATGCCGCGCACGGCGCAGATCGTGGGCGAACGGAAGGTCCCGCGCGCCTTCATCTCGCGAACGACCTCGGGGGTCGCGAGGTTGCAGTGCTCGATCGAGTCGACCCCCGCGCGGACCGCGCGAAGGATCCCCTCGCTGCCGATCGCATGAGCGGCGACGCCGCGACCCCACGCGTGGGCCTCGTCGACCGCCGCCTCGAGCTCCTCCTCCGTGTACGCGGTGAACGTGGCGCCGATGCCCGGCGTGAGGACGCCGCCCGTTGCCATGACCTTGATCGCGCGGGCGCCCGCCCGGATCTCCTCGCGCACGGCCTTCCGGACGGCGTCGGCCCCGTCGACCTGGCGGGCGACGCCGATGTTGTGCCCGTGACCGCCGGTGACCGTGAGCGCGTGCCCCGCGGCGAGGACGCGGGCACCCGGGATCACGCCGCGCTCGATCGCGGCCCCCACGTCGCAGCTCACCGCCTCCATGCCCCCGAGGTCGCGCACCGTCGTCACGCCGGCCGCGAGATGCCGTCGCGCGTTCGCGGCCGCCTTCAGCGTCGCGAGCGCGGGAGTGAGCTCGCGCGCCTCCTGTTCGAAGTTGGAGCCACCGTCGAACTGGAGGTGCACGTGGCAGTCGATGAGCCCGGGGGCGACGGTCGCGCCGGCGGCGTCGTGGGTTCGCGCCGCGCGCGCAGCGCGCGGCGCGCGCGCGTGGGGCCCGACCCAGGCGATCCGATCGCCCTCGACGAGCACCCCGTGCTTGGGCCGGACCCGCCGGCCGTCGAACACGGTCGCGTTCGCGAAGTACGTCGAACTCGAGGTCGGCACGACGGGATCCTTTCGTGTGGGAAGGCCGCCGCATCATGCCACGCCGACCCGCGGGCGTCCGGCGCCCGGCCGTGGAGGGGCTCGGGTAGGATTCCCGACGCACCACGCCGCCCCCGCTCACCCGAGAGAGAGGATGCCCGCCGTGCTGGACGTCGCGAAGATGGCCGTCGAAGCCGCGATCAAGGCCGGCGCCGACTTCGCCGACGCGCGCGCGGGTACCGACCTCACCGAGTCGATCACCGTTCGCAATCAGGAGATGGAGGGGATCGACCGGACCGAGTCGACCGGCCTGGGGATCCGCGTCCTCGCCGGCGGTCGCTGGGGCTTCGCGGCGACGGCGCGCATGCAGGAGGACGAGATCACGCGAGCGGCCGAGATCGCCGTGGG
>DATBIS010000073.1:0-16952 GCA_036556805.1 Actinomycetota bacterium
CGCATCTGCCCGATCGAGCTCTGGGTTCCGTGTCACCGGATCGTCCCGGCGGGCCCCGGCCTCGGCCGCTACGGCGGTCACCCCGATCGCCGCGCGTTCCTCCTGCGTCTGGAGCGCGCGATCTGAGGCCGCTTGCCGTCGACCCCGGCCGGACGGGCAGTTCTCGAGCGGCTGCGAGATGATGACCGCGTGAACGCCCGCAACGTCTTCGCCGCCGCCCTCTCCGTCTCGCTCCTGTGGTCGTGCACCGGGAACGACGGCTCGACGCCTCATCCGACGGGCTCGACGGGCGACCCGAGCGAGCTCGCCGCGTCGGTTGCGAGCAGCGACCTGTACGCGGGGGCCCCGCAGCGCATCGAAGTAGGGATCTCGAACCAGACCGCCGACGGGGTCCGTTTGATCACCGGCGGCTCCCTCAAGTTCCTGTTCTCGTACCTGGGAGCCGCCGGCACCGACACGCCGCTCGCGACGGGAGCGGCCACCGCGAACTACGTTCCCGCGCCCGGGCTCCCAGGGAGCCCCGCGGGGACACCCACGCCCACCGATCCCTCGGTCTCCCGTGGCGTGTACCTCGCCGACGGGGTGACGTTCGACCGAGCGGGCCTCTGGGAGGTCGCCGTGACGGGCGACATCGTCGGGTACGGCACGCAGACGCTCGTGACGCAGTTCGCGGTCGCCGAACAGCCACAGCTGCTCGCACCGGGTGACGAGGCGTTCAAGACGAAGAACCTCACGGTCCACTCGAAGGGAGTCGATCCTGCGTCGATCGACTCGCGAGCCCTCGACGGCGCTCCGATCCCCGACCGAGACCTCCACGAATGGACCGTGGCGGCCGCACTCAAGCAGCACCGACCGATCCTGCTGATCGTTGCGACCCCGACCTACTGCAAGAGCCAGTTCTGCGGTCCGGACACCGACGCGGTCGAGCAGCTCGCCCAACGATATGGCGATCGCGCGGTGTTCATCCACATCGAGGTCTACAAGGACTTCAACGCGACCGAAGAAGCGGACGTCTACAACGCGGCCGCGCTGCAGTGGATTCAACCCGTTGGGACCGAGCCCTGGATGTGGCTCATCGGCGGCGACGGGAAGATCATCGATCGCTGGAGCCCCGTGTGGGATCCGAACGAGGTCGCGCAGGAGCTCGCGCAGCTCCCGAAGATGGGATAGGCGGCACCGGCCCCCGGGGTAGGCTCGATCCATGGGGCCCCAACGGGAACCGCACCTCGGTTCGGGCTTGCACTCCCACGACACCGCCGACGCGGTGGCCGCGACGCTCGCGGCGAACGCGCAGGGCGTCCGCGCGACGTGGATCTCGCTGGCGGCCCTCGCGGCGACGGCCTTCGCGCAGCTCGCGATCGTGCTCGTCAGCGGCTCGATCGCGCTGCTCGCGGACACGATCCATAACTTCACCGACGCGCTCACCGCGATCCCGCTGCTGATCGCGTTCCGTCTGGGCCGGCGTCCACCGAACCGCCGCTACCCGTACGGCTACCACCGAGCCGAGGACCTCGCGGGCATCGCGATCGTGCTGATGATCGCGGCGTCGGCGGTGGCCGCCGCGATCGAAGCGGCTCGCCACCTCGTTCATCCGGATCCGATCGAGCACGCGTCGCTCGTGCTCGGCGCCGGCGTCGTCGGTTTCCTCGGTAACGAGGCGGTCGCGCAGTACCGCATCCGGGTGGGACGCCGGATCGGATCGGCCGCGCTCGTCGCCGACGGGCTCCACGCTCGCACCGACGGCCTCACGTCGCTCGGCGTCGTGGTGTCGGCGATCGGCGCGCTCGCCGGCGCGCCGCGGATCGACGCTGCCGTGGGCCTGGCGATCGCGCTCGTGATCGCGTGGACGCTCGTGGCCGCCGCGCGCCAGGTGCTCCGCCGCATGCTCGACGGCATCGAGGAGCCCACGATCGCCTTGATCGAGGAGGCCGCGGCGGCCGTTCCCGGCGTCGAGCACGTCACCGACGCTCGCGCGCGCTGGGCAGGCCACCAGCTCCGTGCCGAGCTCTCGATCGACGTCGAGCGCACGCTCTCCGTCGAGGGCGGCCACGACATCGCGGAGCAGGTCCGGTTCACGCTGCTGAAGGCGGTGCCGCGCCTGGCGGACGCCATGGTGCACGTCGAGCCGCACGATCCCGCCCATCCGCACTGATGGATCCGCTCGAGGCGCGGGCTCGATTCGCGCGCGAGCGGGTGGCGCGCCTCGCCACGATTCGTCCGGACGGATCGCCGCACCTCGTGCCGATCGTGTTCGCGCTGGAGGAGGACGTCGTGTGGATCGCCGTCGACGACAAGCCGAAGCGGTCGCGCGACCTGCGCCGGCTCGCAAACGTCGAGGTCGAGCCGCGCGTCTGCGTGCTCGCGGATCGCTACGAGGACCGCGACTGGTCGCTGCTCTGGTGGGTGCGCGGCGACGGCGTCGCGCGCGTGGTGCGCGACCCGGACGGCATCGGGCGCGCGGCGTCGCTGCTCGGCGCGAAGTATCCGCAGCACGCCGATCATCCGCCGCGCGGTCCCGCGATCGCGATCGAGGTCGACCGGTGGAGCGGGTGGGCCGCCGCCCCTTGATTCGGCTTCGGCTCGTTCATCGCTCGAGCCCATAGGATGACCGCAGCATGGACGACCCGAACTTGCCCGCGCCACCGCAGGTCGAGCACTGCTATCGCCACCCGAACGAGGCGACGCTCGTGCATTGCACGCGCTGTGGGCGGCCGATCTGCCCGCAATGCATGATCCCGGCGCCGGTCGGGCACCACTGTCCCGAGTGCGTGGCCGAGGCCCGCCGCGAGTTTCGCAAGGGACCGGGACGGCGCATCGCGGTCGCGGGGTTCTCGTTCACGAAGGCGCTGATCGCCTCGATCCTCGCGGTCTACGTCATCGAGGTCGCGAAGGGCGGCGCGGGATCACTCTTCGAGGGCCCCGGCGGTCAGCAGCTGTTCGACCTGGGAGCGACCTTCCCGCCCGCCATCGCGCTGCTCGGTCAGTACTGGCGGTTCGTCACCAGCATGTTCCTGCACATCGGCGTCATCCACCTCGCGTTCAACGCGTACGCGCTGTGGCTGCTGGGCACCCATGTCGAGCGCGACTTCGGCCGGGTGCGATTCCTCGTGATCTACTTCCTCACCGGGATCATGGGGGGCATCGCCTCCTACGCGTTCGGGGACCCTCTCGCCGTGGGAGCCGGCGCCTCCGGGGCCGTGTTCGGATTGATGGGTGCCTTCCTCGCCTACAACTACCTGCGGCGCAACGAGGCGGTCGCGCGTGCGTACCTGCAGTGGGTGTGGCAAATCCTCGCCTTGAACGCCGTCCTCGCGATCACGATCAGGCAGATCGACTTCCGAGCCCACATCGGGGGCCTCGTTGCGGGGGTGGTGACCGGCTATCTGTTCGACCGCGAGCGCGTTCGGCTCTCCCCCGCGCTCCGCGCGCTGGGGGTGATCGCGCTCATCGGGCTCGGCGTCGCGCTCGTCCTGTGGCGGAACGCCGACCTTCGGGCGCAGTTCCCGCCGGACCTCTTCGGCGCGTCCACCTAACGCGCGTTGCGCGCGCCTCAGCCGGGGCGGAACTCGGGGAGGCCGTCGCCCGGCTCGCTCACCACGGCTGGCTCGGCGCCGAGCAGCGACGCCAGCCTGCCCGACGCCCGGTTGAGCCCGTCGCGGTCCCAGGACTCGACGACGTCGGCCACGACGCCGTCGGCGTCCACCACGACGAGCGTCGGCACGTGCTCGATGCCGTAGGCGTTCGACACGTCGTACGGCGGGAGGTCGGGCTCGGACGGGAACGTCATCGCGTACGTCCGAGAGAACGCCTCGAGCTTCTCCGCAGGGTCCTGCCCGATGCCGGCGATGCGCCCTGGGTACGCGCGTTCGAGGCGATCCATCGGCGGGGCGGCCATCTGACAGGTCGGGCACGTGACCTTGTAGAAGAGCAGGGCGTGCGCGCCGGTGGGTGCTCCCGGCGTGGGAGGCGCGAGCGAGCCAGCCTCGATCACCATGCGCACCAGCCTACTTCGTGTGCGGGTTCGCGATGCCGTAGATCCCGCCATCGCGGCTGCCGACGTAGATCCACCCGTGCCACACGGCGGGCGTCGACTCGATGAGGCCGCCGACGTGCAGACGCCAGACCTCCTTCGGCGGCCGACCGGGCTTCGAGATGTCGAAGCAGTTCAGGTAGCCGGCGCCGTCGGCGACGATCAGGCGCCCATCCACCGGGACGGGGGACGACCAGGTCGGGGACGGGAGCGTTCGAGTCCACAGAACCTTGCCGGAGGTCGCGTCCACACCCACGAGCTCGCCCTGGGTATCGACCGCGTACACCACGCCGCGATACCACGCCGGCGTCGCGAGGAAACCATCGCCCGGATCGAACCCTCCGACCTGCACCGACCACACGAGGGGGTCCCTCGGCCGGGTCGGGTCGAGCTTCATGAGGCTCCCGATGTCGTGGTCGCGCGCGTACGACGAGGGGCGTGCGACGTTCACCTCGATCTTCCGCCCCACGTAGAGCGACCCCTCGGGGTCGATGATCACCGTCGCGTCCGTGCTGTCGCCGGTCCAGAAGCGGAACACGCGCCGGTACTTCGTGCCGCCGTCGAGGACGTCCGAGACGTCCCAGCCCTGCACGAGCCCCCCGGAGTTCGCGAAGTACGCGACGCCCTCGTGGAAGGCCACCGAGCTCTCGATCGAGACGTCGCGGTCACCGATCGCGCTCAGCAGGCGATCGTCCCATCCCGGCACGCGCATCACGATCTTCGGGCTCACCTGCACGAGCCCTCGATCGTCGTAGTGACGATGCAGCCGGAACACGTAGAACCAGGAGTTCTCCCCTCCCTCGAGGAGATAGTCGCCCAGCTGCAGGGGCGCGCCGTCCCAGTCGTCGTTCCAGATGAGGCCCGGCTGCGACCGCGCGTCGAACGACCAGAGCACCGTGGGCTCCTTGCGGTCGAGCGCCACCACGCGCAGGAGGTTGTCGCGCGACCCCGCGTAGTACAGGGGGAACCCTTGCGCATCCGACGTCGCCGACCCCTTCGCGAGGTCGCCGGTCACGAGGTCCGGGAGAAGGCGCTCCCCGGTCTTCCCGTCGAGGAAGTGGTAGTTCGCGTCGTACGCGCCCTCTCGCACCTCGATCGTGCCGTCGGGAAGGCGGATCACGTTCGGCTGGCCGGTCCACCCGGTGCCGCACCACACGCGCGTCCCGAAGTTGTCCGACGAGGAGGAGCACAGCCCGCCGGAAGCGGGGAACCGCCACCGCACGACCGGATGCGACGGCACGGGCCCCTCGCCGTAGTACGTGCGGGTCGCGTTCCCGCGGAACGTCGTGAGGCCCGCGAAACGGCGGTTGATCGGCCCCGGGTCGGGCGACGGGGTCGGCTTGATCGTCGGTGTCGGTGTCGGCGTCGCGGAGATCGACGGAGCGGCGGTGGGTCTCGGCGGAGCCGCTGCGGAGGACCCCTCGCGGCCGGCCGACGCGGCCCACCAGGCCCCCGCCGCACCGACGAGCACGAGGAGCGCGACGAACGCCGCGGGTCGGCCGTTCGAACGCAGGGCGTGCTTCCCGGTCAAGGACCCGCCGGACCGGACGCGGACCGGTACGACCCGAGCACGCGCAGCAGGGAGGTGTGCTCGGCCACTTCCTCCAGTGCGGCCTGCACCTCGGGCGCGTCGGCCGGCGCCATGAGATCCACGTAGAACAGGTACTCGAACGGCGCGCCCCGCCGCGGTCGTGACTCGAGCTTGTGCAGGTTCACACCGCGATCGGCGAACGGCTTCAGCGCCCCGAGCAGCGACCCCGGCTTGTCGAGCACCGCCATCACCAGGGAGGTCTTGTCGGCGGGTCCCAGGTCGGCGTCGCCGCGCCCGATCGCCGCGAACTTCGTGAGGTTCTCCTTCTCGGTCTGAATCCGCTCGGCGAGCACGGCGAGGCCGTAGCGGGCGCCGGCCTCCACGCTCGCGATCGCGCCGTCCTCGCGCGCCCCCGACTCGACGATCTGGCGGGCGGCTCCGGCCGTGTCGTGCACGGGGATCGGCTCGATGTGCATCGAGGAAAGGAACTCCTCGCACTGTGCGAGCGCCTGCCAATGGGACCTGGCGCGCCGGATCTCCTCGAGCCGCGTCCCCGGCAGGCCCAGCAGCGCGTGATCCACTCGCACGAGCACCTCGCCGACGATCCGCAATAAGCTCGTGTGCTGCAGCAGGTCGTAGGTCTCGTTCACCGACCCGGCCTGCGAGTTCTCGAGCGGCACCACGCCGAACGCCGCCTCGCCGCTCGTGACGCGGGAGAAGACCAGGCGAACGGTGTCGCACGGGAGCCGTTCGGCGTCGGGAAAGAGCGCTTCGACGCCCCGCTCGCTGTAGGCCCCCGGCTCGCCCTGGTAGGCGACCTTCATGGCGCAGGAGCGTAGCAGCGGCCTCACGCCGGCTCGGAACGTGCGCCCTAGGACCGATGGGCTCGGCGGTCTCCCCTTCGCCGGATGCGTGAGGCGATGCCCGCCGGTAGCCTGGGGGCGGATGATACGCTTGGCCCGACCAGCGGGATGACTCCCGCGGGGAGCCCCCAGAACGACATGCAGACAGCCGGCTGGCCGCAACCGCAGGAGAACTTCCTCGACATCCGCGACTACCTCGCGGTGCTCAAGCGTCGCAAGAAGCTGATCGCTGCAGTCGCGGTCGTGTTCGTGGCCGGCGCCGTCGCGTGGACGCTCACCCAGACGAAGATCTACACGGCGACCGCGGAGGTGCTCGTGCGGACGCCGATCACGAGCGCGACCGACGTCAACGGCAACCCGGTCGGCGTGAACATCGAGAACGAGCGCCAGCAGCTGCTCTCCACTCGGGTCGCCCGAGTCGTGCAGGGGTCGTTCGAGCCCGGCATCTCCTCGAGCGAGCTGCTCAGGCACGTGGAGGTCACGATCCCGACCGACACGGACGTGTTGCAGATCCACTACAGCGATCCCTCCCCCGCCAAGGCTCAGGAGGGCGCGCAGACGTTCGCGAAGTCCTACCTCGCGTACAAGACCGACCAGGCCCAGCAGATCATCACCGACCGAGTCGAATCCCTCAACCAGACGATCGCCTTCCAGAAGGCGCAGCCGAACCCCGATCGCGCCGCGATCGCCGCGCTCGTGACGCAGCAGGCCACGATCCTCGCGACGACGATCGACCCCGGCGAGATCACGGTGGACGCGCAGCTGCCCACGCGGCCCACGAGCCCGAATCTGCCGATGAACGTCGCGCTCTCGTTGCTCTTCGGCCTGGTGGTGGGCGTGGTGGTTGCGTACGTGCGCGAGCGCGTCGACGACCACCTGCGCGGCCGCACCGACCTCGAGGAGGTGCTCGCGGTCCCGGTGATGACGATGATCCCGGCGATCCCGGGGTGGCGCGACCACACCAGCACGCAGCTGGTGACCCTCGACGCGCCGCGGAGCCCGGCCGCCGAGGCCTACCGGACGCTCCGAACGAGCATGCTCGTCGCCGCGGCGGAGCGGGGGATCAAGACCATCATGGTGGTGTCCTCCCTCGCGGGCGAGGGGAAGAGCACGACCGCTGCGAACCTCGGCGTGGTGCTCGCGCAGGCCGACAGGCGCGTCGTGCTGATCTCGGCCGACCTGCGTCGCCCGCGCCTGCACGAGTTCTTCGGGCTCGGTCCCGAGCGGGGGCTCTCCGAGGTCCTCACGGGCGAGCGGCGCCCCTGGGAGTCGCTGAAGTCGGGCGGTACCGACAACCTGTGGCTGATGTCGAGCGGCCACATCCCGGACCAGCCAACCGAGCTGCTGCAGTCGCCGGCCATGCATGAGCTCATCTCGGACCAGCGTGAGGTCGTCGACTTCATCGTGATCGACTGCCCGCCCGTGCTCGCGGTCGCGGACGCCCTCGTGCTCGCACCGCTCGTCGACGGCGTCATCTTCGTCGCGAACGCGAAATCCACGCCGCGGGGCGCGGTGATCCAGGCCCGCGCGCAGCTCGACCAGGTCGGGGCGCGCATGCTCGGCGCGGTGCTGAACAACGTCGACGCCGGGGGCGTCGGGTACGCGTACTACGGCGCGCAGTACACCTACGCCGCCGATCCCCGCGCGGCGAACACCGGCAAGTCCGGCCTGTGGGAGTCCCTCCGCAGGGACCGTCCGTGACGGTGGGCGGCCCGCCGGCCGCGAGCCCGTCCCGCAGTCGCTTCCGCCGGCCGCGCGTCCGCTCGGTTCTCCTCGCGATCCTCGTCCTCGCGTCCCTCGGCGGCGTGGCGCTGGCGGTGACCTTGCTGCTGGTGGCCGACCCGCTCCGCGACGGGAAGAGCGCCCTCGAGCGAGGCCGCTCGGCGCTCGCATCGGGCAACCTCGACCGGGCGGTGGTTTCCTTCGGCGAGGCTCGCGACGCGTTCGCCCGCGCCGACGACGCCACGAGCGGTCCGCTCTGGCACGTGGCCTCCTGGGTGCCGATCCTCGGGCGCAACGCCGACGTGGCTCGACGACTGGCGGTGGCGGGCTCGGATCTCACCGAGGCGGGCACCCGCCTCACGAACGCGGCCGCCGCGCTGCCCGAGGGATTCGGCTCTTTGTCGCCGCAGCACGGGATCGTCCCGGTCGACACGATCGGATCGCTCGCGGACGACCTCGCGGCCGCCTCGGACCTCGCCGATCGGGCGACGACCGAGCTCCACGAGGCGCCCGACTACCTGCTGCTGCCGCCGGTCGAAGACGGGCGCATGCTCGCGATCGACGCCGCCGATCAGGCCGCCGAGACCCTTGCGGTCGCGCGATCGTTCGCCGACGCGCTCCCCTCGTTCCTCGGCGCGGAGGGTCCGCGGCGGTACTTCTTCGGCGCGCAGAACCCGTCCGAGCTCCGCGGCACGGCCGGGCTGCTGGGGGCCTTCGCGATCGCGACGATGGACGACGGCCGCATCAGCTTCTCCTCGTTCCAGCCCACGCAGTCCCTGCGCGACTCCCCGCCGAACGCGATCCCCGATCCGAACCCCGACTACCGCGCGAACTACGACCAGTACGGCGGCGCCGGAGACTGGCAGAGCCTGAACATGACGCCGGACTTCCCGTCGGCGGCGCGAGCGATCGAGTCCTCGTACGAGCTCGTCACCGGCGAGCGCATCGACGGCGTCATCCTCGCGGACCCCTTCGCGCTGCGCGACCTCCTCGAGGTCACCGGCTCGACCGAGGTGCCGCAGCTCGGCGTGAAGATCACCGCCGACAACGTCGTGCCCTTCGTGACGAACGAGGCGTACGACCTGTTCCGAACCGGCGCCGAGCGCAAAGAGGTGCTCGGCGCGGTGGCCTCGGGCGTGTTCTCGCGCTTCCTCTCGGACGAAGGACGTGGGATCTCACGCGTGCGCGCGCTCGTCGATGCCGCATCGGGCGGGCACTTGCTGATCTACAGCAACGACCCGGCGATGCGAACCGCGGTGGAGGATGCCGGCGTGTCCGGGGCGCTCGCGGCGCCGCCGGGGGACGCACTCAGCGTCGTCGTGAACTCGGGATCGGGCAGCAAGATCGACTACTACGCCGACCGCTCGATCGACTACGCGGTCGTGCTGGAGCCCTCGGGGGCGGCGAGCGCCACGACGACCGTCACGATCGACAACACCGCCCCCGACAGCGGCCTCCCCGCCTACGTGATCGGGCCGTTCCCCGGCGTCGGCAAAGCAGGCGAGAACATCTCGCTCGTGAACGTGTACTGCGCCCCGGGCTGTGAGGGATACGCGCCCGAGCAGAATGGAGAGCCGGTCCCCGTGCGGGTGGGGTCGGAGCTGGGCTTCCCCTGGTACCAGGACTTCCCGACGATCCCGTCGGGCGAGAGCGCCGCGTTCTCCCTTCGGACGGCGCTCACCGGAGTCTGGGAGGGAGACGCCTCGAGCGGCACGTACCGGCTGACGTTCCTCGGGCAGCCGACGATCCGCCCGACGACGCTCCGCGTGTCGCTCACGGTCCCGCCCGGCATGCACGTCACGACCACGAGCGTGCCGATGAAGATCTCCGGCCGGACGGCCGTGTGGCAGGGTCAGCCCGGGCGCAGGATCACGATCGAGGCATCGTTCGAAGCCCCGCTGACCACGCGGATCTGGCGGTCCTTGACGGACTGGCTGGGCTAGGAGGTGGCCCGAGCGGCCCGCTTGCGGGCCGCGAAGAGCGCTACCAGGCCGACCACGACGAGCGTGGTCAGCGCGATGAAGCCGACCCCGAGGTTCGCGCCGGTGAAGGCCGTTCCGCCACCGTGGTGGACGACCGTGGGGAGAACGGTCGGTTCGTCACAAGGGGAGGCGGGGTAGTCGCCGCACGTCCCGGCCATCGCCGTCTGCGCGAACACCACCGTCATCAATACCGCACCGCTCAGCACACCGATGAAGCGCTTCATTGGCTCCTCTCCGAGGACATCCATTCCGGGGGACGATCTTCTTCGCATGATAGGGCGAATGGGCTAGTCCACACAAGCGACGAAGGGCTGTTTTCGCGGGAGGCCTTCCGACGGGGTCCGAACCCCCCCAACGACTGGTCGATCGGCCGGCCGTGCGTGCGCGGGCGGGTGCTAGCGTGGCCCGATGAGCGACGTGCTCGCGCCCGGCCCCGCGCTCGGCGCTCCCCTGCCCTACTCGGGATCCCGCAGGGCCGGGCCGGCCCTCGCCGCCTGGCCCATCTACGGGATCTTCGTGCTGCTGCCGGCGTGGTGGGTGCTCGGCGTGAGCGGCTTCGTGACGGCGGCGCTCTCGGTGCCGATCCTCGCGTCCCTCCTCTTCCGCCGCCACATCCGGGCCCCTCGTGGGTTCGGGCTCTGGCTGCTCTTCCTGCTCTGGTGCGCGATCTCGGCCACGCAGGTCGAGACCGCGCGCATGGGCTTCTCCCTCGCCTACCGCGCCTCGATCTACGTCGCGGCGGCAGCGCTGCTGCTGTACGTGCTGAACCACGACGCCGAGCACCTGCCCGCGCGCTCCGTGATGAACGGGCTCGCCGTGTTCTGGGTCGTCATCGTCGTGGGCGGCCTGCTCGGCATGATCCTGCCCGCGTTCTCGATCCACACGGTCGCCGAGACGTTCGTGCCGAGCTCGCTCATGGACGACAAGTTCGTGAAGGACCTCGTGTCGGCCACGACCTCCTCCACGCGCGCGTTCGCCGCCTACCCGATCCACCGTCCGAAGGCCCCGTTCATCTACACCAACGAGTGGGGGGCGGCGTTCGCGATGACGCTTCCGTTCGCGATCGCCTCGCTCGGCTACATCCGCACGAAGCACCTGCGCGATCTCATGGTGCTCCTGCTGCTCGCGTCGGTGTTCCCGCTCGTCTTCTCGCTGGACCGCGGCGCGTGGCTCTCGGCGGGAGCGGCGCTGCTGTACGCGACGTTCCGCCTGGCGCGCGGCCGGAACGCACAGGTCCTCAAGGCGGTGGCGATGGGCGGCGTGGTCGTAGGGATCCTGCTGTTCGCGACGCCGCTCGGGCAGATCATCGCGCTCCGGCTGAGCCACGGCTACGGCGACGCCGAGAGAGCCTATCTCTACCGGTCCTCGCTCGAGCTCGTGCAGCAGTCCCCGCTCGTGGGCTACGGGGCGCCGGTCGACGTCGGCGACGCGAACATCTCGGCCGGCACCCACGGGCAGCTGTGGACGGTGATCGTCTCGCAGGGGATCCCGGGACTGATCTTCTTCACGGCATTCCTCGCGTGGGCGCTGTGGAAGGCCTCACGGCCGCTCCCGCCCGGGCATCCCGGCGACCGTCACGCTCGGTTCTGGTGCGAGATCGCGATCTTCACCGCGATCGTCCAGATGCCGTACTACGACCTGCTGCCGTGGGGCCTGCCGATCGCGATGATCGCCGCGGGCCTCGCCTGGCGCGAGTCCGAAGCGAGGGTTCCGGTCCCCACCGGCTAGCGCCCGGTGGCGCGCTCCACGAGGACGTCGCCGATGCCCTCGAGAAACCGCGGGTTCGGGCCCGCGCCGCGGGCCATCGCGTCGAGGTAGCGGAGCGTCACCTCGGCCACGTGCGCGTCGGCGATCGCGTCCGGGTCGGCGTCGAGCCGTTCGAGCCACGCTCCCGAACGCGCGCGTGCGCTCGCGAACGCGACCCCGAGCGGTCGTCCCTCGCCGATGAACGCCGTCTGGAAGAGGAAGTGCACCACGTCGTAGCCGAGCGGCGTGCCGGGCGTCGAGTGCTCCCAGTCCCACGCGGCGATTCGGCCCTCGACGTGCCCGAGGTTCCAGGACGACCAGTCCCCGTGCCACGTGCCGAACGTCGTCGCGGCGCCGCCGCGACGATCCTGCACCGTGTCGAGGAAGGCCGCGAACACCGCGTCGAACCCGGCCCCGGCCGCCGTCGGCGCCAGGCGTTCGGCGCGGGCACGGACGTCCTTCCAGTACACGCTCTCCCCCAGAGCCGATCGCCCGTCGTCGGACAGCGAGGCGACCTCGCGCGTCACGTCCAGCGGCGGCGGTCCCTCCTCGGCGCGGTACCGGCGAACGCCCGGCGGGAGCGGCGCCGTCACGAGCACCTCGCGCGACCCCCACGACCCGAGGTGCAGGAGAGCCGGCGCGAGCAGGGGCCCGCCGGCGCGCGAGGCGAGGGCGCGAAGCGCCCTCGCCTCGCGCCCCACCCCGAGCTTGGTCACCTCGGTCGAGGCCACCTTCGCGTACGCGAGCATCCGCCCCCCCGGCAGCACCACCTGCACGGTCGGCTTGCGAAACGGCGCCGGCGGTCGCACGTTGATCGCGAGCACGACGTGCACCTCGCCCAGGGCCTCCGCGAGGAAGCGAGACGGGAGCTCCACACCCGGGCCGGCCACGTGCACGCCGACGCGCCCGCGCCCGCGCGTCGCGAGATCCCACGCCGCGGGGTGGTACGCGAGGCCGGCCGCCGACCGCGCCCAACGCACGCGAGGCGCGCGCATCGACGCGTTCGCCCGCAGCGCCTCGCGGCCCGCGATCGGATCGTCGGGCAAGAGCATGCGCGGACGTCCGCCGGCGGAGGCCACCAGGTAGCGTTCGGCGGTCCTCCACCCCGGCGGCGGGTCCCAGCGGTCGGTCACCCTCACGCCCTCAAGGCCGCCCCAGAGGGCGTCGGCGAGCCATGCCACGTCGGGATGCAGGGCACCGTGAAGTGCGTTCGAAGCGTCGCTCACCGTGCTGAGGCTACGTCCTCGTCGGCTCGGTGCCGCCGGCCGCCGCCTTGCGGCGCGCGCCCCACGGCAGCTCGATCCCGAGGTACTCCTCCAGGCGACGGGTGAAGGGCTCGTAGAACGCGTCGAGCTGTTCCCGAACGGCCGGCTCGATGCCGCGCTGCATCGGATGGAAGTTGTGCGCCTCGTAGGTGGGCTCGTGCGGCGCGAGGCCGAGGAACGAGAGCGCGCGTGCATGCTCGCGCGCCGGGTCCTCGAAGAACCGTTCCGACACGATCACGAGCACCCGATCCCGCCCGTACCGCTGGACCCAGGCCGGCAGGTATTCGATGTAACAGCCCTGGGCGCGATACGAGTGGTGCTCGCGCTCGAAGCTCACGTACGCGGGATCCGCGAGCATCCGGTCGAGCTCGCCGGCGAGGCGCTCGGGCTCGGCCGCGAGCGCCTCCTCGAACGTGAGGGTCTCGAACCCTTGGCGCGTTCGCTCCCGATGGTGCGAGTACGCGCGTTCGACGGGATCGCGCAGCAGCACGATGATCCTCGCGTCCGGCACCAGCCGGTGCGCGCGTTCGGCGGCCCTCGGGTCGAAGAGATAGTGCGCCGTGGCCTCCCCGGCGATGCGGCCGCCGCGGCGCGCGAACGTCGAGGGGAAGTGCGACCGGTACCAGCGGGGTCCCTCGACGTAATGGTCGTCGAAGTACCGCACGCCCTTCGGCACCGCGATGCGCGGGAAGAGGGGGGCCACGTCGGGATGCTCGTGGAGGTAGGCCGCGAGCGACGTCGTGCCGCCCCGCTTCGTGCCGATGAGGAGGAACTCCGGCAGCGGCCGGAGCGACGCGGTCGCCTTCCCGTACGCGCGCACCGCGGTGCGCGCGAGATCGCGTACCGGGCCGGGCAGCTTCGCGCCGGGCCCGACCCGCCCCGCGTCGCCCGACCCCTCCGAGGGCCGGGAGCCTCGCCCGAACGATCCCAGGAGCACGTCGAGCCGGAGGTCGTCCCTCCATCGCCAGAGGGCGAACGCGAACGCCGCGCACGAGAGGATCGCGTAGAGCGAGAACGACCAGAGGTTGGCGCCGAGGAGCAGCCGGAAGGCGAGCCCCCCCGCGCCGAAGCACGCGACGGTCGTCGCGACCACCACGCCGTAACCGGGCCCGAACGGGCCGATGCCGAACAGGTACCGCACCTCGGCGACCGCCATGAGGTTGTCGAGGGCGATCGCGACGCCCCACGCGATCGCCGCGCCGGTCATCCCGTGGCGCGGGATCAGCCAGAGGTTCAATGCGATGTTCACGGCGAGCGACACGCCCTGGTTCAACAGCTGCCAGCCGCTCCGGCCGCCCATCAGCAGGACCATCGACACGTTGCCGGTGCCGAGGTTCACGAGCATCGCGAGCGACAGGATGAGGAGCGCCGTCTGCCCCGACGCGAACCCCGGCCCGAACACGCCGAGCAGGAACGGCGCGAACGAGGCGAGCGCGAGGAACAGCGGCCAGGAGATCGCCATCAGCCACCACGTCGCCGTCTGATAGAGCTCTCGCGCGCCGTCGCGATCGTCGCGCGTGAGCATCGCGCTGACGTGAGGGGCGATCGCCAGTCGCACAGCTTGCAGCGCAAAGGTTCCCACCGTCACGATCCGGCTCGCCGCACCGTAGACACCGACCTCCGCCGTGGAGCGGAAGTGGCCGAGGATCAGCAGGTCGACGTACACCACCGTGACCTGGAAGGCCGCGCCGAGACTCCGCGGCGCCGAGAACGCCCAGAACTCGCGCGCGAGCGATCGGAGGGAGCTTCGCTCCGACGGCTCGCTCGTGCCGTTCGCGCGCAGGAGCCGCGCGAGGATCGCGATCGCCGCGGCGCACCCGAGGGCCTCGGGGAGCGACCACGCGAGCGCGACCTCGGCCGTCGCGAGGCCTCCGAGCGACAGCGCGATCACCGCGAGCGGCCGGATCATCGGTTTCCCGAACCCCTCGATCGCGACGAACGGAACCATCGTGCCGAACCCGCGCGTGCCGGCGAGCACCACGGTCGACACCGTCGCGAACGGCAGGAGGGGTGCGATCAGACGGAGGAAACGTGTGACCTGTTCCTGCCGGTCGCTCGCGAACACCCTCGCGATCGAGGGCGCGGCGGCGAACGTCACGACGCCCACCACGATCCCGATGATCGCGACCGGCACGAGCCCCACCAACACGGTGCGACGGAGGTCGGCCGATCGCCCCAGCGCGCGAAGGCGAGCCACGAACCGCACCATCCCGGTGTCCGCCCCGAGCTCCATGACGTTGGAGAGGATCGTGAACACCGCGATCGCCGCGAAGAACACGCCGGCACCCTCCTCGCCGAGGCCGCGCGTGATCGCGATCGCGAGCACGAAGCCGAGCACGCCGCTCGCCACGAATCCGGCGAGGTTCAGGCCGCCGCCGCGGGCGGCCGACCGGAGCGGCTCGTCCGCCGAGGCCGGCGACCGGTCGTCAGATGCCACGGCCGGTCCGGTTCGCCCAGCGCTGGACGGTGGCCGCGTCGACGAGCCGCAGGCTCACGCCGAGCGCGAGCCACGGGCGCCGCTCCAGCGGCCACGCGCGCAGGCTCCGCCACGCCCACCCCCGGGCCTCGCGCCCTTCCCCGAGGGCCGCATGGGCGAACGCGACGCGCCCGTACAGCCTGGCCCGGTTCCTCGGATCGGCGGCGACCTCGGGATGCTTCGCGACGAGGTACCCGATCGCGTCGGCGATCGTGCGCCAGCGGTCCGCGAAGTGCGATCCCGCGTGCCAGTGCACGCGCACGAGCGGCTCGCGCACGACGGCGATCGGGTTCGCGCTCGCCGCGCGGAGCAGCCACTCGTAGTCCTCTCCGTAGCTGCCCGGGATCGTCTCGTCGACCGGCCCGATGCGCTCGAAGAAGGCGTCGCGCCGCACGAGGATCGTCGAGGGGTGCACCTCGGCCGCGCGGGATCGGAGAAGCGTCGGCAGCGTGACCCGGTCTCCCTGCGGTGTCCGGATCGTCGCGCGGTCGCCGCTCACCAGCTCGATCCCGGCGGTCACGGTCGTCACGGCGGGGTCGGCGCGAAGCGCCGCCACCTGGCGGCGGAGCTTGTCGGAGCGCCATTCGTCGTCGTCGTCGCAGAACGCGAGGAGCTCGCCGCTCGCGGCCGTGGCGCCCGCGTTGCGGGCGCCTGCCAGGCCGGGGGTGCGATCGTTCCGCAACACCTTGAGCGAGCGCAAGCGATCGCCGGGATCGAGGTCCGAGAGGTCCTGGGGGTCGCTCCGGTCGAACACGACGAGGCACTCCACGGTTCCGGCGTAGTCCTGGCCGAGGATCGACGCGATCGCTCGGCGAAGCAACTCCGGGCGGTCGCGCGTCGCGACGACGGCGCTCACCGTCGGGTCAACCACGGGTCGGCCCGTACCCGTAGAAGGGCCAGAGCGGCGCCGTGAGCAGCGTCACCGTCCGGCGCGGGCCCGGACCCAGCTGGTCCCGCCACCGATCGTCGGGGCGAATGTCGAGAGGCCCCTCGTGGAACCGCAACGGGTTCCCCGACACCGTGTGGTGCACGCCGGGGTCGGCGCGATGGCCGCTGAGCGACCCGAGCGGCGCCCCGGGCCGGCCCGCGAGAGCCACGAGCTGTGCGAGGGATCGCTCCGGGTCGAGGACGAGATCCTCGTACCGCAGCCGCATCGACGGCGTCCCGCGATCGGTCGCGCGCACCAGCTCGAAGAGCAGGTTCGTGGAGTCCCAGCGGGCGGCCACGCGCGCGGCACCCAGACGGGCCATCTCGCCCGCGCCGTGGACGACGTCCGGGCGCGCGACCACGCGCGCCCAGGAATGCGCCACCCCCCGCGGATCGCGCACGAGGTGCGC
>DATBIS010000074.1:0-17278 GCA_036556805.1 Actinomycetota bacterium
GTTCGACCGCGCAGCGGTCGAACGCCACGTCGCACCGAGGGCGGAACGGACAGCCGACGAGCTCCCGGTCCAAGCGCGGCGGCGCGCCGGCGATCGACACCACGTCGCGCTCACCGAGGGGGTCGGGAATCGCGCCGAACAGCAGCCGTGTATACGGGTGGCGAGGGTCGTGGTACAGCGACTCGACGAGGCCTTCCTCGACGATCTCGCCCGCGTACATGACGGCCGCGCGATCGCAGAGCTCGGCGATCACCGGGAGGTCGTGGGTGACGAAGACGAGCGCGAGCCGGAGGTCCTGCGACAGCGCGCGCAGCAGGTCGAGGATCTGCGCCTGCACCATCACGTCGAGCGCGGTCGTGGGCTCGTCGGCGAGTAGCACCTTGGGTTCGCACGCGAGCGCCATCGCGATCGCCGCGCGCTGGCGCATGCCTCCCGAGAACTCGTGCGGGTAGCGACTCGCGCGCGCCGCCGGGATACCGACCAGCTCGAGGAGCTCGCCCGCACGCGCGGCGGCCTCGTCGCCCTCGGCGATGCCGTGCAGCTCCATCGGCTCGACGAGCTGGGCTCCCACCGGTTGTACCGGGTTCAGCGCGTTCATCGCCCCCTGGAACACCATCGCGACGTCCTTCCAGCGATGCGGCCGCATCGAGGCCTCGCCGGATTCGAGGAGGTCCTCGCCGTCGAGCAGCACGCGGCCGGAGACGGTCGCGCTCGACGGCAGGAGGCCCATGAGCGCGAGGATCGTCGTGGTCTTGCCGCAGCCGGACTCGCCGACGAGCCCGTACCGCTCGCCGGCGCGAAGCGAGAGGCTCACGCCCTGGACGGCGTGGAGCTGCTCGCCCCTGGGAAGGTCGAACCATACGTGCAGGTCGTCGACCTCCAGCAACGGCGCGGTCACCGTTCGGCTCCGACCGGTCGAAGCCGGAACCCTCGCGCGGCGAGGTGAGCGACCCGCAGCCGCGGGTTCAACGCGTCCTCCATCGCCTGTCCGACGAGCGTGCACGCGAGGATCACGACCGCGACGCAGAGGCCGGGAGGGACGATCGCCCACCAGGCGCCGGCGGACACCGCCGCCGACTCCGTCGCGTTCTTGATCATCTTGCCCCACGAGATCTTGCTGGGGTCGGAGAGCCCGAGGAACGCGAGGGCGGTCTCGTCGAAGATCGCCACCGCGATCGTGAGGACCGTGTTCGCCACCAGCAACGGCGCGACCTGCGGCAGCACGTGGCGAAAGACGATCCTCCCGTCGCCCGCGCCGAGCGCTCGCGCGCGCTTCACGTACACGCGCTCGCGCACGCTCTTCACCTGCGCGCGCACGACCCGAGCCGTGCTCGTCCACAGCAGCAGCCCGATCACGAGGATGATGTGCGAGAGGCTCGGTCCCCAGATCGCCGCCACCACGATCATGAGCGGGACGTCCGGGATCGCGAGGAAGTAGTCCGTGATCCGCATGAGGATCGTGTCGGTCGCCCCGCCGACGTAGCCGGCGAGGACGCCGACGGCACCGCCCACGAGGATCGCGACGAGCGTGGCGGCGAAGCCGACCGTGAGGGAGATCCGAGCGCCCCAGATGAGCAGGCTGAACACGTCGGTCCCGCCGTCGTCGAGCCCCAGCGGCCCGAACGCCCCGGGCGTGCCGAACGGCGGCCCGATGCGCTCGTGGATGCCGTGGGGGGCGAGCACGGGGGCGAAGACGGCCACGAGCCCGAGCACGACCACGATCGCGGCACCCACCGCCGCCGAGGGCCGGTCCTTCAGCAAGCGCCACACGGCGGTGCGCAGGCGCCGCGTGGTCGACGTCGCCACCACGCCCGGCTCGTGCTCGAGGATGGCGCTCACGCGGTGATCCTCGGATCCAGCCGGAAGTACAGAAGGTCGGCGACGTAGTTGAAGAACACGACCGAGATCGTGAGGATCAGGAAGGCGCCCTGCAGCACGGGCCAGTCGCGCCGTTCGACCGAACGCGAGACGAGCAGCCCGACCCCCGGCCACGAGAACACGGTCTCGATGAGGATCGATCCCGCGACGATGTAGCCGAGCGAGAGCGCGACGAGCGTGATGACCGGCAACATCGCGTTGCGGAACGCGTGTCGCCGTACGATCGTGCGGTCGGCGAGGCCCTTGGCGCGGGCCGTGAGGATGAAGTCCTCCCCGAGCGTTTCGAGCATCGCCGAGCGCGTGACCAGGGTGTATTGGCCGTACAGCACGAGGCCGAGCGTGAGCGAGGGGAGCAGCATGTGCTTGCCGACGTCCACCCAGTGCTGCACGAACGTCGGATCGAACAGGAACTCGTCCTCGCGTCCCCCACGCGGGAGGTAGCCGGCCGTGAGCAACAGCAGCATCAGCCCCAGCCAGTGCGTGGGAAGCGAGTAGAAGATGAGCGCCGCGCTCACGCTCCCGTAGTCGACGACGGTTCGGCGCTTCCATGCGGCGAGCACGCCGGTCACCGTACCGAGGCCGATCGCGAACAGCGTCCCCACGAACACCATGGGGATCGTGTTCGCGACCGCGCGCGCGACCTCGCTGCGAACGGGCTCGACGCTCGAAAACGACACGCCGAGGTTGCCGGTCGCGAGCTGCCGGAGATAGATCCAGTATTGGTCCCACTTCGAGCGGTCGAGCCCGAACTCCTTCGTGAGCTCGGCGCGCAGTGCCGGGGTGGCGCCCGGCACCTTCGAGAGGTTCGAGATCGTGTCGCCGGGCAGCGCCCGGAACAGGACGAAGTTGATCGTGACGGCCACGAAGATCGTGACGAGCGCGAAGCCCGTGCGCTTGAGGACGTAGTCGATCCCGCGCATCGCGCCTCAGTCCCCTCGATCTTGGACCGTCACCCGACCCGGTGGACCTGCGTGAGCGTCAGCTTCGAGTACGACGTGAACGAGCCGATCGGCGACATCACGAACCCGTCCCACCCGGCCGAGTGCGCCTCGAGCACGTCGCGGTTCATCAGCGGGATGTACGGACGGTCGTCGAAGATCATCTGCTGCATCTGCCACACGACGTCTTGCCGCTCGGCCGGGTCGACGGTCAGTCCTTGGTCCTCGTAGAGCTGGTCGTAGGCTTTGTTGCAGTAACCGGTGTCGCTCCAGAACCCCCACTGCTCGCACGTGAGCACCGACAGGATGAAGTCCGGATCGGGCAGGGGGAACCAGTCCCAGATCACGAGGTCGAACTTGTCGTAGCTGTGCGGGTATGCGTACTCGGGGCCCGCCTGCAGGTCGAACAACGCGGAGGGGTCGAGTGACTTCTGCGTCACCTCGACACCGATCTGTTCGAACCCGGACTGGATGATCTCGAACTCCCGGTCGACGCCGACGGTGCCGGTGGGCGTGAGGATCTCGTAGCGCATCGGCTCGCCGTCGGCGGTCCGTACGCCGTCGGGGCCCATGGGATAGCCGGCGTCGTCGAGGATCTGGTTCGCCTGCGCGAGGTCGAAGGCGAGCGGCTGGATGTCGGAGTTGTGCCAGTCGCCGCTCGCCTCGGACACGATCGTCGACGCAGGGTTCCCGTGCCCGAGCAGCACCGTGTCCACCATCGACTGCCGATCGATGGCGTGCTCGAACGCCTCGCGGACCTTCGGGTCGAGCAATTCCGGGTGCAGCGGCTTGTTCGAGTTGATGATGAAGTCGTCCCAGTACAGCCCCGGGGCCTCCGCGACCACCATCTGCGGGTTGGAGGCCAGGCGATCGAGCGCGGCGGCGGGCACGGACTCCACCGCGTCGAGGTCTCCGCTTTCGAGGGCGCTCACCATCGCGTCGGGGTTCGTGAAGAACTTGAGCCCCCAGCCCTCGATGAGGGCCGGCGTGCCGTAGAAACCGTCGTTGCGCTCCATCTGCACGAACTCGTCCTTCGTGTACTCGGTGAGCGTGAAGGGCCCGCCCGACACGATCGGCGCGGCGTTCGTGAACTGCCGGATCCCCTTCCCGTCCTCGCCCTCCTGCTCCGACCAGACCTGCTCGGGAAGGATCGGGATCTGCTGCAGCTGCGAGAGCGCCCAGTCCTCGTTCACCGGTGCCTCGTACTGGATCGTGAGCGTGCCGTCGTCGGTGGCCTCGGCGGACGTGATGTGGCGCGCGTAGCCGGCCATGAGCCCCGTGGGCCCGGGGAAGCGAAGGATGAGGTTCAGCGTGTAGGCGGCGTCGGAAGCCGTGAGGGGCTTCCCGTCCGACCACGTGCCCCCCGTCACGAGGTGGAACTCGACGCTGGTGTGGTCGTCGCTCCAGGTCCAGTCCGTCGCCCAGTCGCCGACGAGCTCGAGGTCGGCGTTCCATTGCACGAGGAACGGATAGATGTATTGGAAGACGTTGTAGGCGTCCTGTTCGAACGCCTTGAACGGGTTGAGCGAGTCGATCGAGGAGCTCGACCCCAACCGGAGCACTCCGCCCTCGACGACTGCGCCGCCGCTCCCGCTCGGGTTGGGGTTCGCGGCCTCGCTCTTCGAGCAGGCCGCGGCCGCGAGCACGAGCGCGCACGCGGCGGCGACTCCTCGGATCCACTTCGGCATCGACGTGTCCTCTCTCCGACGTGCGTCCGCAACTGCCGCGCCATCATGGCGCAGCTTCGCGGCCCGCGCGACCCCCGGAGCGCGAGCCCGGCGGAGGCCCGGTGGTGCCCCGCACGACCAGGTTCGGCGCGACGACGAGGTGGCGGGCGCGTGAGCGCCCCTCGTCGAGGCGTTCGAGCAGGAGGCGCACGGCCGTCGCGCCCATGTCCCGGCGTGGTTGGTCCACCGTGGTGAGGTTGATGTGCCCCAGGGCGGCGAGCGCCGTGTTGTCGTAGCCCACGAGCGACACGTCGTCCGGCACGCGAAGCCCGTGCTCCGCGAGGGCCTGCAGCGCGCCCACCGCCGCGAGGTCGTTCGCCACGAAGATCGCGGTGGGCACGTTGCCCCGCAAGAGGGCGGCGACGCCGCGCGCGCCGCCCTCCTCCGTGTAGTCGCCACCCGCGACCGTGCTCGAACCGGCCAGTCCGTGGCGGCGCATCGCCTCGAGG
Organism: Actinomycetota bacterium; assembly: GCA_036556805.1. GTDB lineage: Bacteria > Actinomycetota > UBA4738 > UBA4738 > HRBIN12 > DATBIS01. The sequence goes on from DATBIS010000074.1 coordinate 4,993, forward strand.
TATCCGGTGCGCCGCGAGGCGGCCCCCGCGCCCCTTCCACCGTCGATGTGCGCGATCGAGCGATGGCCGAGCGCCACGAGGTGCTCGACGGCGAGCTTGGCGCCGGCCCGGTCGTCGTTCGTGACGGAGTCCACCTCCCGCCAGCGCGACGGGCGCGCGACGAGCACAACCGGCGCGGTGGCGGCGGCCGCGAGGATCTCCCTCGCGGGTAACACGATGCTCGCGAGGATCAGGCCGTCGGTGCGCAGTTGGAGCAGCTTCTCGATCGCGACGGACTCGCCGTCGGCCCGCCGACCCCCGGTGCTGAACAGCGCGTGATAGTCGGCGGCGAGCGCCTCCTCCTCGATGCCGTCGACGACCTCGGCGAAGAAGGGGTTGTGCAGGTCGGAGAGGATCACGCCGATCATCGCGCTGCGCTTGCGGACGAGGCTTCGCGCGACCGCGTTCGGCCGGTACCCGAGGGCGTCGGCCGCACGAAGCACGGCCCGGCGCCTCTCGTCGCTCACCTGCGGCGAGCCGCGCATCACCAGGGAGACCAGCGACTTCGACACGCCGGCATGCTCGGCGACGTCGAGGATCGTCGCGTGACCTCGACGTTTCGCGGAACGCCTCGTGCGGGTCCCGGTCACACGCCGATCCGCTGATGCTTGCGCTCGGCCTCGTGCGCGCCTCGCGCGGTCCGAACCTCGACGCGTTCCGACACCTCCGGCACCCCAACGTCCCACCACGCGTCGCCGCCGGTCCACGCGTAGGCGTCGGTCTTCATCACGATGACCGCCGTGCGGTCGGCGGCCCTTGCGCGCTCGAGCGCGCCCTCGAGCTGCTCGAGCGTCTCGACCTGCTCGGTCCAGGCGCCCATCGACGCCGCGTGCATCGCGAAGTCGACGCGGACGGGGTCCTTCGACCGAACGTCTTCGAGGAGGTTGTTGAACGGCGCGCCACCCTTGAAGGTCTGGAGCCGGTTGATCACGGCGTAGCCGTCGTTGTCGCAGAGCAGCAGGATGAACTTGTGCCCGGCCAGCACCGAGCTGTAGACGTCGGAGTTCGCCATGAGGTACGAGCCGTCGCCGCAGAACGAGATCACCGTGCGGTCGGGGAGCGCCATCGCCGCCCCCCACGCGCCGCCGACCTCGTAGCCCATGCAGCTGAAGCCGTACTCGCAGTCGAAGCTCCCCACGCTGAGCGGGCGCCAGTGCTTGTTCAGCTCGCCGGGGAAACCCCCCGCGGCGGCGAGCGCGTAGTCGTCGGGCCGGGCGATGCGGTTCACCGTCCGGATGACGGCCGCGTACGAGGGCGCGCCGCTTTCCGTCGGGGCCGCCGCCGACTCGTCGAGCTCCGCGTTCCAACGTCGATACTCCTCGCGCGCCCGCTCCATCCACGTGCCGGGCGCCCTCCAGTCGCCGAGCGCGGCGCCGAGCTCCTCGATCGCGCGCAACGCGTCCGCGACCACCGGGACCGCGCGGTGCTTCGTCGCGTCGGACCGCCCGACGTTCAACGAGATCAGGCGCATCGCCTCGTCACGGAACACGGTCCACGAGCCGGTCGTGAAGTCCTGCAGGCGGGTCCCGACCGCGACCACGATGTCGGCGTCGGCCGCGAGCGCGTTCGCCGCCGTCCCGCCGGTCACCCCGACCGGGCCGACCGCGTTCGGGTGATCCCACGTGAGCGTCGACTTGCCCGCCACGGTCTCGGCGACCGGGAGGTGGTGGCGCTCGGCGAAGGCCGCCAGCTCGGCGGCCGCGAGCGAGTAGTGGACGCCGCCGCCCGCGATCACCAGGGGTCGCTCGGATGACCGAAGCGCCTCGGCGGCCGCGGCGATCTCGGAAGGGTCGGGGCCGGGCCGGCGGATGCGGTGCCGGCGCGGCTCGAAAAAGGCCGCCGGGTACTCGAACGCGGCGGCCTGCACGTCCTGGGGCAGGCCGAGGAACGCCGGACCGCACTCGGCGGGGTCGAGCATCGTCGCCACTGCCTGCGGCAGGGAGTGGAGGAGCTGTGCCGGGTGCGTGATCCGGTCCCAGTAGCGCGTCACCGCCTTGAAGGCGTCGTTCACGGTGAGCGTCGGGTCGTGAACGTGCTCGACCTGCTGCAGGACGGGGTCCGGGATCCGGCTCGCGAAGGTGTCGCCCGAAAGGATCAGCAGCGGAAGGCGATCGGCGTGCGCGATGCCCGCGGCCGTCACCATGTTGGTGGCCCCGGGGCCGATCGAGCTCGTCGCGACCATGATCTGCCGGCGCCGCATCGCCTTCGCGTACGCGACGGCCGCCATCGCCATCGTCTGCTCGTTCTGCCCCCGCCAGGTGGGGAGCGCGTCCCCCGCGCCCTCGAGCGCCTCGCCGAGGCACGTCACGTTGCCGTGTCCGAAGATCGCGAACACGCCCGGGAAGAGCGGGGCCTCCGAACCGTCGATCTCGGTCCGCTGGGCCGCGAGGAACCTCACGATCGCCTGCGCGACCGTCAGGCGGATGACGTCCATCGTTCCCCCTTCGAGGGGCTCTTGCGTTTCGGTGCACGACCGCGCGTGCCCCTTGACATCGCGTCCGTGGCGCGCCTATCGTACCTGCTTCTTGGAACGTTCCAAAGGCCGAACCGGTCGAACGTCCGGCTGGTCGGTCGGAACCGAACGACGGGGGACTGCCGGAGCGTGCGTGTCGGCGTGATCGGGGTCGGGCGGATGGGATTGGTCCACGCGGGAACGCTCACGGACCTGGCCGCCGCGAGCTCCGTCCTGGTCTGGGACGTGGACGGCGAGCTCGCCCGTCGGGTCGGCTCCCAGCTGGGCGCCGATGTCGCCCCCGGCCTCGACGAGCTGTTCGGCGCCGTGGATGCGGTCGTGATCGCGGCGGCGTCATCCGCGCACGCCGAACTGCTCCACGCGGCGGCCGATGCGGGCCTGCCGGCCTTCTGTGAGAAGCCGATCTCGCTCGACCTCGCCTCGACCGTCGACGTCGTGGACCACGTACGCAGGGCACGCATCCCGGTCCAGATGGGGTTCCAGCGGCGGTTCGATGTGGGCTACCTCGCGGCGCACGAGCTCGTGCGGACCTCGGCGCTCGGGACCCTGTACGTCGTGCGGATGGCCGGCCACGACCCCGAGCCGCCGCACGAGGCCTACATCCCGGTGTCGGGCGGGATCTTCCGCGACTTCAGCGTGCACGACTTCGACGCGCTCCGGTTCGTCACGGGTCAAGAGGTCGTCGAGGTCTACGCGGACGGCGCGGTGGTCGGCTTTCCGGTGTTCTCGCGGTACGACGACGTGGACACGGCCGTCGTGACGCTGAAGCTGAGCGGCGGGCCCCTCGGGATCTTGTCGGTGACGCGCGACGACGCCTACGGCTACGACGTGCGCATGGAGCTGATCGGGTCGGCGGACTGCGTGGCCGTGGGCTGGGACGACCGCATCCCGCTTCGGTCCGTCGAGCAAGGGGGCCCCGCCGCCGTGCACGACCCATACCCGAACTTCCAGGATCGCTTCCGGCCCGCCTACCGGGACGAGATGGCGGCGTTTCTCGAGGTCGCGAGCGGGACGCGCGAGAGCCCGTGCACGCCCGAGGACGCGCTCGAGGCCCTGCGCGTCGCCGTCGCGTGCGACGTGTCGCGGCGCGAGCATCGGCCGGTGCGGCTGGAGGAGGTCGCGTGAGCCGGGCGCTCGACCGCGTGGCCGGCGCGCCGATCTCCTGGGGCGTATGCGAGGTCCCCGGCTGGGGTTATCAGCTCGACCCGGATCGAGTCCTGGGCGAGGTCGCGGAGATCGGGCTGCGGGCCACCGAGCTCGGCCCGGAGGGCTACCTGCCCATCGACGCGGCGTCGCTCCGGGAGCTGTTGGCCGCCCACGGCCTCGCCCTCGTGGCCGGGTTCGTGCCCGCGGTCCTCCATCTCGAAGGAGCGCTCGCGGACGAGCTGGTGCGCGTCGAAGCATCGGCGGATTTGCTCGCGAGCGGCGGGGCGACCATGCTCGTGCTCGCCGCCGCGACCGGACGCGACGGCTACGAGGGGTCGGCCGAGCTCGACGCCGACGCGTGGTCGGCGCTCGCGCGCGGCATCGACCGCGTCGTGGAGCTCGCCGCAGATCGGAGGCTCGCCGTGTCCCTGCACCCGCACGTCGGCACCGTGGTCGAAGGGCCCCATCACGTCGAGCGGCTGCTCGAGAGGTCTCCGGTCCCGCTGTGCGTCGACACGGGACACCTGATGGTGGGCGGTTCGGATCCGCTGGAACTGGTGCGCGCCGTCCCCGAGCGTGTCGCGCACGTTCACCTGAAGGATGTGAACGCGGACCTCGCCGAACAGGTCCGCGCGAAAGGGCTCACGTACCACGAGGCCGTTCGCCGCGGGCTGTATCAACCGCTCGGCGCCGGGGATCTCGACGTCCCCGAGCTCGTCGGCGCGCTCGAGCGCAGCGGCTACGGCGGGTGGTACGTGCTCGAGCAGGACACCGTCCTGGAGGCCGAGCCTGAGAGAGGGACGGGACCGATCCGGGACGCGAGGACAAGCTTGGCATCACTCGAGCGCGTCATAGAGGAGGTGAACGCCGCGGCAACTGGTTGAACCGACGATCGGGGGGGCGCCTGGCGCCAGCCCACGACATGGATTGGGGGGGGAATGCAACGTCGCATTTGGGTAGGGGCGCTGCTCGTGATGGCAATGGTCGCGGCAGCGTGCACCAGCGACAACGGCAGTGAGCCGTCGCCTTCGGGCACCTCGGGTGGAGCCGTCAACCAACGCGGCTACCGGATCGCGGTCGTGACCCACGGCCAGGCGTCCGACCCGTTCTGGTCGGTCGTCGCGAACGGGGTCCAAGCCGCCGCGGACGACGAGGGCGTCACGGCCGAGTACAACGCGCCGACGACCTTCGACATGGTGGCCATGAGCCAGCTGATCGACGCCGCGGTCGCGTCCCAGCCCGACGGCCTCATCGTCAGCATCCCGGATGCCGACGCGCTCGGGCCGTCGATCAAGGCCGCGGTGGACGCAGGCATCCCGGTGATCTCGATCAACTCCGGCAGCGACGTGTTCGCGGACCTCGGCGTCCTCGCGCACATCGGGCAGACGGAGGAGGTCGCCGGACAGCTCGCGGGCGAGCGGATGAAGGAGGCCGGGGTCACGAAGGCGATCTGCGTGAACCAGGAGGTCGGGAACGCGGCGCTGGACCTGCGGTGCAAGGGCTTCAGCGAAGGGCTCGGCTTCGACGCCGAGGTGCTGCCCGTGGACCTGAACGACCCGGGCGGCATCACCCAGAGCGTCCTCGGGGCGATTCAGAACGACCCGGACGTCGACGGGATCCTGACTCTCGGGCCGACCGCCTCGACGCCGGCCATCGATGCGCTGGACCAAGCCGGCAAGCTCGGGGACATCAAGCTGGCGACGTTCGACCTATCGACGGACGTGCTCGACGCGATCGACAAGGGCGACATGCTGTTCGCCATCGACCAGGCGCAGTATCTGCAGGGGTACCTGGCGGTCGTGTTCATGACCCAGTACCTGGCGACGGGCGCCGTCGCGCTCGGCAGTCCGGATCGGGTCGTGCTCACGGGTCCTCAGTTCGTCACGAAGGACAACGCGGCCGACGTGATCCAGTTCACGAACGAGGGCGTGCGATAGGGGAATCGATGAGCGGGGGCCCGTCCTTGGCGGCGGGCCCCCGCGGCGACCGCCCCCTGGGAAGGAGGAGACGTGGCGACTGAGGTCGCGCCGCCGACGGCTGCGGCCGACGAACGAGTGCGGAAGGTCGGCCTTCTGTCGAGATTGCTGACGCGCCCCGAGGTGGGCGCGCTGATCGGCGTGGTGGTCGTCTGGGCGTTCTTCGCCGTCGTCGCCCACTCCCACAACTTCATCAGCTGGGCAACCACCTCCTCGATCCTCAATCGGGCGGCGCCGCTCGGCATCCTCGCCGTCGCCGTTGCCCTGCTGATGATCGCGGGCGAGTTCGACCTCTCGATCGGGTCGATCCTGGGATTCTCCGGGATGGTCGTCATGATCCTGGTGACGCCGACGAGCGGCGGCGGCTTCGGCTGGGCTTTGTGGCCGGCCATCGCCGTCTCCCTTCTGTTCGCCGTCCTGACCGGCGCGTTCAACGGGGCGGTCGTGATCGCCACTCGCCTTCCTTCGTTCATCGTCACGCTCGGCTCCTTGTTCATCTTTCGGGGGACGACGATCGCCGTCACCCGGCTGCTCACGGACCGCACGCAGCTCGGCCAGTTGGACGACGCGTCCGGGTACGAGCTCGCGAGGAAGATCTTCGCGAGCAACACGACGGTGTTCGGGAGCCAGTTCAACGTCGCGATCCTGTGGTGGATCGTGCTCACGGTCTTCGCGACCTGGATCCTGCTCCGGACCCGGTCGGGGAACTGGATCTTCGGCACGGGTGGCGCAGTCGACGCCGCGCGCAACGTCGGCGTGCCGACGCGGCGGGTGAAGATCGCGCTCTTCATCGGCACGGCCCTCGCAGCATGGCTCGTCGCCGTGATCCAGGCGGTGCAGTTCACGGGGGCCGACACGTTGCGCGGAACCGGTCAGGAGTTCCAGGCGATCATCGCCGCCGTCGTCGGCGGCTGCCTGCTGACCGGCGGCTACGGCTCGGCGATCGGCGCGTCGTTGGGGGCCTTGATCTTCGCCATGGTGCAACAGGGAATCGTGATCACCGGCGTCCAGGGTGACTGGTTCCAGGTGTTCGTCGGCGGGATCCTGCTCGGCGCCGTGCTGCTGAACAACTACGTGCGAAGGAGGGCCGGACGCCGATGACGACGAACGGAACGCCGCTGCTCACCGTCAACGGCATCTCCAAGTACTTCGGCAGCGTCATCGCGCTGAAGGACGTCTCGATGTTCTGCCGCGCCGGCGAGGTCACGTGTCTCCTCGGCGACAACGGCGCCGGGAAGTCCACGTTGATCAAGACGTTGTCCGGCGTGCACAAACCCGACGAGGGCGAGTACCTCTTCGAGGGCGAGCGCCAGGAGTTCTCGTCCCCAAGGGAGGCGCTCGAGCTCGGCATCGCGACGGTGTACCAGGACCTCGCGATGATCCCGCTGCTCTCGATCTGGCGGAACTTCTTCTTGGGCTCGGAACCAACGGTCGGGTTCGGCCCGTTCCGCCGGTTCGATGTCGGCTTCGCGAAGAAGACGATGCGGGAGGAGCTCTCCAAGATGGGGATCGACATCCGCGACCCGGATCAGCCGGTCGGGACCCTCTCCGGGGGTGAGCGGCAGTCCGTCGCGATCGCGCGCGCCGTGTACTTCGGGGCGAAGGTGCTGATCCTCGACGAGCCGACTGCGGCGCTTGGCGTGAAGCAGGCCGGCGTGGTCCTCCGCTACATCGTGCAGGCGAAGCAGCGCGGCGTGGGCGTCATCTTCATCAGCCACAACCCGCACCACGCGTTCCCGGTCGGCGACCATTTCGTGATCCTCCGGCGAGGGCAGGTCTACGGCGACTTCCCGAAGAAGGAGATCGAGCTCGAGGGGCTCGTGCAGATGATGGCCGGCGGCGAGGAGCTGGAGAACCTCGCGCACGAGCTGCAGCGCTCGGCGGCCGGGAGCGACGCGGAGGACGTCCTCCGCGAGGCGGCCGAGTCGCTCGAGCGCGAGGCGAAGGTCGCCGAGGCCGCGTCGCCGGCCGCGTCGCCGGACCCGGCGGACGAGGGGAGCGTCGGTCCCGACGGCTGAGGCGCTGCCCCCCTTCGACGTGCTCACGATGGGCCGCGTCGGGGTCGACCTCTACCCGGAGCAGAGCGGCGTGCGCCTCGCCGAGGTGCGGACGTTCGCGAAGTCGCTGGGCGGCAGCCCCACCAACGTGGCGGTCGGCGCCGCGCGCCTCGGCCACCGCACGGCCGTCATCACCAAGGTGGGCGACGACGGCTTCGGGCCTTACGTGCGCTCGGCGCTCCGAGGGTTCGGCGTGGACGACCGCTACGTCGGCACCGATCCGCGGCTTCGCACGCCGATCGCGTTCTGCGAGATCTTCCCGCCGGACTCGTTCCCGATCCTCTTCTACCGGCAGCCGACGGCCCCGGACATGCAGCTGACGGCGGAGGAGCTCGACCTCGACGCCGTCCGTTCGGCGCGGATCTTCTGGACGACCGGCACGGGGCTTTCCGACGAGCCGAGCCGCTCCGCGACCGTGGCGGCACTCGAGGCGCGCGCGAGGACGCCGATCACCGTGCACGACCTCGACTACCGACCCACGCTCTGGCCGTCGGCCGACGAGGCGCGCGAGCAGCAACGCCGCGCGCTCGCGCTCGCGACGGTCGCGGTGGGCAACCGGGAGGAGGTGGCCGTCGCCGTCGGCGACGGGTCACCGGAGGAACAGGCGACGCGGCTGCTCGACCTGGGACTCGAGCTCGCGATCGTGAAGCTCGGGCCCGACGGGGTACTCGTCGCCTGGGCGGATGGCATGGAGCGGGTTCCGGCCGTGCCGGTCGAGGTCGTGTGCGGGCTGGGGGCGGGCGACGCGTTCGGGGGAGCGCTCTGTCACGGGCTCCTCGAGGGATGGGACGTCGTGCGCACGATCCGATTCGCGAACGCCGCAGGAGCGTACGTCGCGTCCCAGCTCGCGTGCGCCGACGCGATGCCCACGGAGGAGCAGGTCAGGGCGTTGATGGCCGATGCGTGAGTCAGGAACCGCGGCACCACGCGCGCACCACGTCCAGCGCGTCCGGCGACACCAGGATCCGAGGAGGCGGCGGGGAGCGTCCGAGCACGACCTCGATCATGGCCTCGGCGAACTGCTCGGACGGCGTTCGTTCCCACGTCGCGCCGTCGAACCAGGGCGTGTCGCGGGGAAGCCCCTGCGCCGCGAGGAACGCGGAGCGCAGATCCGCCCGCGCTGCGCACGTGAAGTCCAGGTGGTGGGCGAACTCGTGCACGAGTGCGGCCTCGAGGTTCGGCGCGGTGCCGGGGATGCGCACCGTCACGAGACGGCGGTCGGGGTCGTAGCTCGCGCGGTCGTCGAGCGTCCACGAGCCGTCGATCGTCACCGGCGCAACGCACGACCACCTCGCGGGGACGGCGTCGGTGAACCGATCCCACGTCGTGCGAACGAGCGCCTCCAGGTCGCCGGGGACGGTCTCGCCGAAGGCGATGGAGGGTCGCCCTCGAGACCCGGCCTCGACGGCCACCGAGCCGAGCGCGACCGCGGCGGCCCCGGCGATCACCAAGACCGCCGTGCGGCGGTTCCTCATCCGCGACACGATAGTCATTCGAACCCTTGCGGAAGGGGGCCGAAGGGATGACGGACCTGTTCCGCCCGTCCGGGACGCTCACGAACGGCGCGGACCCCGTCGCGATCTCGCCAGAGGATGCCGCCTGGGCGTTCACCTCGCTCCGCGTCCTCCGGATCCAACCCGGCGAGCGACGGCGTCTGGTCTTCGACGGCATGGAAGCCGCCCTCTTGCCCCTCGCCGGTTCCTGCGCGGTCGAGGTCGGCGCCCGGCGGTTCGACCTCGAGGGCCGGACGAACGTGTTCTCGCGCGTGAGCGACTTCGCGTACCTGCCCGAGGGATCCGAGGTGGTCGTGACGAGCGCCGGCGGCGGCTCGTTCGCGCTCCCCGCGGCACGCGCGAGCCGCCGGCTGGAGCCGGCGCGCGTCGACGCGCGTGCGGTCGCGGTGGAGGTGCGGGGCGGGGGCGTCGCGACCCGGCAGATCAACAACTTCCTCGCGGCCGACGCGTTCGAGGCAGAACGGCTGATCGCCGTGGAGGTGCTCACGCCCGGCGGGAACTGGTCCTCGTTCCCACCGCACAAGCACGACGAGCACACCGAGACGGAAGTACCGCTCGAGGAGATCTACTACTTCCGGATCCAGGGCGCGGACGGGTTCGGCCTGCATCGCACCTACACGACCGACGGCGCGATCGACGAGACCGTCACCGTGCGCGACGGAGATGTGTTCCTCATCCCGCGCGGCTACCATGGGCCGTGCATCGCCGCGCCGGGACACACCATGTACTACCTGAACGTGATGGCCGGACCCGCCGAACGAGCCTGGCGCGTCTGCCTGGATCCGGCCCACGAATGGCTCGCGGAGGCGTTCGGGCGCGAGAGCCCCGACCCGCGATGCCCTCTCGTCACCGCGGCGGGTCCGCGCGAGGTGGAGCCCGCCTCATGAGAAGGAGTTGAGGGCCATGGAGCGCATCAGCCATTGGATCGGCGGCAAGCTCGTCCCAGGGGAATCGGGACGAAGCGGTCCGGTCTACGACCCGGCCACCGGCGTGCAGACCCACGAGGTCGACTTCGCGACGGCCGAGGAGGTCGACGCTGCGGTCGACGCCGCTCAGGAGGCCTTCCCCGGCTGGCGCTCGACCTCGCTCTCCCGGCGGGCCGACATCATGTTCACTCTGCGCGAGCTGGTGGAGGAGCACCGCACGGACATCGCGAAGGTCCTCACGTCCCAGCACGGCAAGGTGCTCGCGGACGCCACCGGCGAGGTCCAGCGGGGCCTCGAGAACATCGAGTTCGCCTGCGGCATCCCGAACCTCATGAAGGGCGGCTTCAGCGAGCAGGTGTCCACCGGCGTCGACGTGTACTCGATCCGGCAGCCGCTCGGCGTGGTCGCCGGCATCACGCCCTTCAACTTCCCGGCGATGGTGCCCATCTGGATGTTCGCGAACGCGATCGCGTGCGGGAACACGTTCGTGCTCAAGCCGTCCGAGAAGGACCCCGGCGCGTCGATGTTCCTCGCGGAGCTGCTGAAGGAGGCGGGCGTCCCCGACGGCGTCTTCAACGTCGTGCACGGCGACAAGGTCGCGGTCGACAGGATCCTCGAGAATCCGGTGATCCAGGCGGTCTCGTTCGTCGGCTCGACGCCGATCGCGCGCTACATCTACGAGACCGGCACGCGCAACGGCAAGCGCGTGCAGGCGCTCGGCGGCGCGAAGAACCACATGGTGGTGCTGCCCGACGCCGACGTCGACATGGCGGCGGATGCGGCCGTGAGCGCGGGATACGGCTCGGCGGGCGAGCGCTGCATGGCCGTGTCGGTGGTCGTCGCGGTGGGCGACGTCGCGGACCCGCTCGTCGAGGCCATCCGGCAGCGGCTGCCGAAGGTGAACGTCGGCCCCGGCACGAACCCCGCCTCGGAGATGGGACCGCTCGTCACGCGCGAACATCGCGACAAGGTGGCCGGCTACCTCGACTCGGCGCGCGAGCAGGGCGCGACCGTCGTGCGCGACGGCCGCGAGGACGCGGTGTTCGAGGGGGACGGCTTCTTCCTGGGGGTGTCGCTCATCGACGACGTGCAGCCCACGATGGACTGCTACCGCGACGAGATCTTCGGCCCGGTCCTGGGCGTCGTGCGCGCCGGAAGCTACGACGAGGCCCTCAAGCTCGTGAACGAGAACCCGTACGGCAACGGCGTCGCGATCTTCACGCGTGACGGTGGCGTCGCACGGCAGTTCCAGTTCGACGTGAACGTCGGCATGGTGGGCGTGAACGTGCCGATCCCGGTGCCGCTCGCCTACTACACCTTCGGCGGCTCGAAGCGCTCCGCTTTCGGCGACCTCAACCAGCACGGGCCGGATTCGGTTCGGTTCTACACCAGGACCAAGACGGTGACGTCGCGCTGGCCCTCGGGCGTGAAGGAGGGCGCGGAGTTCGTGATACCGACGATGAAGTAGAGGCTGACATTCAGCTCGCAGTTGATTGGTTAGGGTCGTATCTGTAGCTTGGCGCGGGCCAGCGGAGAGTCGAGGGGACGGCGGGTGGGCTCCGAAATCGCAAAAGCGGAGCTGGAGGCTCTCGCGCAGGAGAAGCTCGAAGACGCGGCGGCGTTGGTCGCCGACAACCGTTGGTCGAATGGTTACTACCTTGCCGGATACGCGGTCGAGCTTGCGCTAAAGGCCTGCATCGCCAAAGCGTTCAAAGCAGATATGATACCCGACAAGGACCTTGTTAACGCCACATACAGCCACAACTTTAGGAGCCTGATCGGAACAGCAGGATTGGGGGCGGACCTGCGGAGCAAGGAGCAGATCGACGCCAATTTTGCGGCCAACTGGGGCGTTGTGAACTCATGGTCGCCCAATGCGAGGTATGCGCGAGCAACTCAACAGGAAGCTGAGGAGCTGCTTAGGGCCATAGGCGACCAAGACGATGGAGTGTTCCCGTGGATCAAGGCGTTCTGGTGAAAGCGGGACAAAATCTGTTATCATACCTCGACCGCGAGGGCGCGGAAGTGGATACGGCCGTTTGGATATTTAGTTCTGAGGCGCAATGGCGGCTCTGGCTTGCACCCAAGACGTACGTCGATCGCCACTCCTTCTATTTGAGGCTTGCACAAGTTCTGTCGAAGTACAGGCAGCACA
>DATBIS010000075.1:0-9818 GCA_036556805.1 Actinomycetota bacterium
CCAGGCGCGCATCACGCGCACGCGGCCGAGCATCGGCAGCAGCTCGAGCGAGTGGTTCGCGGTCACCTCGAGGAAGTTCAGGGTCGATCCCTGCGAGTACGACGAGTACGGCTCGATCTCCGAGCCGATGAGCACCTCGCCGCGGTCGGTCTGCGAGATGTACACGTGCAGGGTCGCCGAGACGAGGATCACGTCGAGGAACGGCTTCAGCGGCTCGGTCACGAACGCCTGCAGCGGATGCGTGACGATCGGGACGCGCACGCCGGCCATGCGCGCGACGTCGCTCGTCCAGCCGGCGGTCGCGGAGATGACGACCGACGTCGCGACCGGGCCCCGCGAGGTGTCGACGCCGGTCACGCGTCCGTCCTCAACGTTGATGCCGAGCACCTCGGTGTCCTGGTGGAGCTCGACGCCCATGCGATCGGCCTGGCGGGCATACGCCCACACGACGGCGTCGTGACGGATCACGCCGCCGGGCGGGTGGTAGAGCGCGGCCATGATCGGGAACTCCGGGTGGTCGGACACATCGAGCTCGGGGCAGAGCTTCGCGATCTCGTCCGGGTAGATCACCTTCGAGTCGACGCCGAGGAGACGGTTCACCTCCGCTCGCTCGTGCGCGACGTTCACCGCGCGCTCCGCGTGTGCGAGCGTGAGGTGGCCCTGCTGCGAGAACAGGAGGTTGTAGTCGAGCTCCTGCGCGAGCTGCTCGTAGAGGCGGAGCGACTCCTTGTAGAACGCGACGCCCTCCGGCGTGCGGTAGTTCGCGCGCACGATCGTCGTGTTGCGGCCGCTGCCGCCGGCGCCGAGGTAGCTCTTCTCGAGCACGGCGACGTCGCGGATCCCGCGCTTCGCGAGCTCGTACGCGATCGCGAGCCCGTGCGCGCCGCCGCCCACGACCACGACGTCGTACGAGGGCTGCAGCTCGGGGCGTCGCCACATGGTCCACGGCCGGAAGTACCGGATCGGATGCATCAGCGCCATCCCGTGGAGCGCAAGGCATTCCAGCCGACCGGGCCCCCGCCGAGCGCGCGCACGACCCCCAGAATCGTCTCCCACGCGTAGCGCGAGAGCTCGGTGGCGGCGTAGGCCTCGAGCACGGGCACCTCGAGGTCGCGCCGCGCGAGCACCATGCGCACGTCGGCGATCGGCGCGCCGGTGGCCGACCCCGGCGCGAGCGACGCGGGATCCCAGCTCGTGAGCCGCGCGAGCAGCTCGGGGAGGCCGGGCCCCGCGAGCGCGAACCCGCCGTAGAGATGGGTGACGTCGGTGACCATCGCGTCGTCGCGCGCGGCCGCTTGGAGACGCGACGCGATCGAGGCCTCGTCGCCGGGCTCGCCGAGCACGAGCGCCCAGTCGGCCGCGATGCGCGCGACGAACGAGTCGCCGGCAACGGCAAGCGCCGCGTCGACCCGGCCGCGCACGTCGACCTTCGCGCGGCACGTGATGTCGGCGACCGCCACGGCCTCGCGCAGCAGCGCGCGTTCCGCGTCCTCGTCGCCGTAGCTCGCAACGAGCTCCCAGTCGCCGCGCGGCTCGACGACCGCGCCGAGCGCGGCCTGCGCGTCGGCGAACGGCGAGCGACGGGTCGCGGTCCTCACGAGCGGAGCCGTTCGCCCTTGGGGTCGTAGAACGGGCTCGTGGCCACGTGCGCGACCGCGTGCGTGCCCCCGAACTGGATCTCGAACTCGGTGCCGTCGTTCGCCCATCCCGCCGGCACCCAGGCGAGCCCGAGCGCCGTGTCGAGGGTCTCGCTCCACCGAGAGGATGTGACGCGCCCGACCCACACGCCCTCGTGCACGACGGAGGCTCCCTCCGGCGGGACCCATTCGCCTTCGGACGTGAACCCCACCAGGCGCTCCCGCGGACCGTCGCGGCGCAGGTCCTCGAGCGAACGCTTGCCGAGGAAGTCCGGCTTCTCGTCCTTCACGACCCATCCGAGGCCCGCCTCGTACGGGTCGGACTCGGCGTCCGTGTCCTGCCCCACCAGGATGTGCTGCTTCTCCAGCCGGAGGATGCGCTGCGCCTCAAGGCCGAACGGCGCGATGCCGTACGGCTCGCCGGCCTCCAGAACGGCGTCCCACACGTGGCCGCCGTACATCGACGGGAAATGGATCTCGAAGCCGAGCTCCCCCACGAAGCCGATCCGTAGCACGATCGCCGGCACGCCGGCGACCTCGAGCGGCCCGCAGGACAGGTACGGCATCGCCTCGGCCGAGACGTCGCCGCCGGTGAGCGACCGCATCGCGTCGCGCGCGCGCGGTCCCGCGACGTTCACGGCGCCGAATGCTCCCGTGACGTTCAGCAGCTGCACGTCGAAGGGCCAGTCCGCGAGCCACCACGTCATCCAGCGCTCGAGCGCGGCGGTGTTGCCGGTCGTCACCGTCACGAAGAACTCGTCGTCCCCCACGCGGCACACCGCGCCGTCGTCGAGGATCACGCCCTCGTCGTTCAGCATCACGCCGTAGCGCACGCGTCCCACCGCCTGATCGGCGAACCGGTTCGGGTACAGCCGCTCGAGGAAGGCGGCCGCGTCCGGTCCGCGCACGCGGAACTTGCCGAGCGAGGACACGTCGATCACGCCGACCCGCGTGCGCACGGCCTCGACCTCGGCGGCCGGGTCCGTGTAGTGGTGGGGCCGGCGCCAGTCGCCCGCCCACATGAAGTCCGCATCGGCCGACGCGTGCCGGTCGTGCATCGTGGATTCCTTCCGCGGCGTGCGGCGCCAGCCCGCGAGCGTGCCGAGCTCCACCGGCGTCCAGGGAGGCCGAGCGGTCGTCGGCGCTGTCCCGGCGAACGACGAGCCCGTGGCCCGCGCGCACAAACGTTGCGACGCAAGCATGCACGCCTTCCCCTGGCAGGGGCCCATCGTGATCGTCGTGTAGCGCTTGAGGAGCTCCATCGAGTCGAAGCCCTCCGCGACGGCCGTCTTCAGCTCTTTGTTCGTGACGTCCATGCAGAGGCACGCGAACTGCTTGCCGTCGTGGGGCGAGACCTCGGGGGGCAGGATCACCGGGTCGCCCGCCTCGGCCGCGCGCGCGCGCAGCTCCGCGATGCGCCCGGCGTGGTCGGCGCGCGCGCGGCCGACCCCCGCGGCGGCCTCGAGCCCCGCGAGCCGTCCCTGCGCCTCGGCGGCCGCCCCGGACCGGGCGCCCGCGACCCCGCCGGCCGCGTGCACGTTCGCCGGCAGCTCGACCGGGAGGAACGCCTTCGCCGACTCGTCGAACGCGACGCGCGCTCCGGTCATCGCGAGCAGGTTCGCGGAGGGCGCCGCGAAGCCCGCGGTCACCACGACGTCGCACGCGATCCGGTCTCCCCCGGTCGATCCCGGCGGGCCCACCGACACGGACGACACACGCCGCCGGCCCGATGCCGACAGCACGGTCGACCCGGCGATCACGCGAACCCCATCCGCGTTCGCCGGCGGTTCCGGGCGAAGGTCCACCAGGACCACCTCCGCGCCGGCCTCGCGAAGCGTGCGCGCCGTCTCGTACCCGGCGTCGTTCGACGTCAGCACGACCGCGCGCCGCCCGGGCCGGACCCGGTAACGGTGAACCAGGCGTTCGGCCGCCGACGACAGCATCACGCCGGGCAGATCGTTGTTCGGGAACACGGCGCCCTGCTCCACCGAGCCGGTCGCGAACACGAGGTGCCGCGCGCGGAGCCGGTACAGGGTCCCGGGCGACGCGGCCGCGACCAGCGGCCCTTCGAACACGCCGAAGGCGGACGTCTCGGCGAGGACCCGAGCGCCCGCGGCCTCCGCTTCTGCGAAAGGCCCTTCGAGGTCCCGGCGTTGTTCCAGCACGACCGTCGAGGCGCCGGCGCCCGCGGCCTCGGCGGCGGCCGCGAGGCCGGCGACCCCCCCGCCGATCACCAGCACGTCGGGGTGCAGGTTCACGACCTCGCGCGGGTCGTGGTCGGGTTCGCGCGGCACCTTCCCGAGGCCCGCCTTCGAGCGGATGAACGGCTCGACGAGCGGCCACGCCCACCGCGGGCGCTGGAACACCTTGTAGTAGAAGCCCGGCGGCATCATGAACGACAACGAGTTGAGCCAGCCGTGCACGTCGCGGTCGACCGAAGGCCACGCGTTCTGCCGCTCCACGCGCATCCCGTCGCGCACCGGCTCGGTGCACGCGCGGACGTTCGGGATGCCGTCGATCTGCATCAGGCAGTTCGGGCACGAGCCGGTCATGCACAGCAGCCCGCGCGGACGGTGGTACTTGAACGACCGGGACGTGATCGTCACGCCGGCGGCCGCGAGTGCCGAACCCACCGTATCGCCCTCGTAGGCCTCGACGCGGCGCCCCTCGAAGTCGAGCGTCACCTTCCGGTCGCGGCGGATCGCCTCGCCGGGGCGTTCGGGGAGCCGGTCCGTCACGCGGGAGCGGCCTCCCGGTCCGACGGCCAGTACGTGCGACGGATCTCGTTCGTGGTGGTGTGCCGCTCGGCGAGGAACCACTTCCGGCACCCGTCGCGATGAACCCACCACTCGATCTGCCAGTCGCTCGCGTTCTCCCGGAAGTAGAGGTACTCGGCGAGCTCGCGGTCCGAGGCGTCGGGACCGGCGCGACGCGTGGCCTCTCCCCCGAACGAGAACTCGAGCGCCTCGCGCGGGCCGCAGGCGGGACAGGTGACGAGGAACGTCATCGAGCGGAGAAGATAGCGCCCCTCAGGGACCGGGCGCGTCCGCGGCGATCCAGACGAGGCAGTCCACGCCCTCCCGGATCGCGCGAACCGCGCGCTCGTAGGCCCGCGGCTTGATCCGCCGGCGATCCGGGCCGAACACCACGAGCCCCGCCCCCCTCTCTCGCACGAGGTCGAGCAGGGCTCGCACCGGGCGCGGGCTCCGCACGCGAAGGCGCTCCACCACGACACCGAGGGACCTCGCGAGCTCCGCGGGCGCGCGAACCGACTCCGACACCTCGGGCGTGAGCTCCTCGAGGGCGTCGTAGCCGAGCACGAGCGACATCCGCAGCGGCTCGAGCTGGGTGACGTTCGCCACGATGAGGGGCGAACCGGACTCCACGGCGCTGTCCACCGCAAAGGTCGCGGCGGCCTGGTCGAACGGCATGCCGAGCGTGGCGAGCAGCACGGGCCTGCCCGAAGCGCCCGCCTTGGCTCGCTCCACCGGTCTCCGCGTCTTGGTGGCGTCGCCCATCGTTCACTCCGGGTGGAGCTGCCACGTGGGGAGGCTCCGGGCCCGTGCGCGGACCTTCTTCCGCCAGCGCGGCATGTACACGAGGAACCACACGCCCATGATGCCCAAGACGGCGGGGAAGAACCGCCGGCTGTCGACCCTCGCGAGCGTGATCGCGAACGCGACGGCGAGCAGCACCGACACCGCGACGACCTCGAGCCGGTAGCGCCGCATCTCGCGCATGATGCCCCAGTACTCCTCGCTCGCGATCTGCGCGGTGTTCCACCGCCGGCCGCAGCTCGGGCACGTCCACGTCTCGCCGTACGGTACGTGCTCCACCTCGCCGCAGTCGCAGCGCACGGTGATCGGGGCACCCTTCATGTGCTGAGTGTATGCCGCACCGCGGCCAGGCATGTCCCGAAGCGACAAGGTTCAACCGACCCGTCGGCACTGGATTGAACGCGCGCGCCAAACCATGCTATACCCGGCCTGCCTTCCGGGCCGCCGGAGTGAGGAGGGTGCGAATCGTGGCTGAAGCAACGATTGAGGAGCGTCAGCTCCTCAAGTCCCTGCACTGGTACGACGGGTTCGTCATCGGACTGTGCCAGCCCGCGTTCCTGTTGGGGTCACTCGGTTTCACCCTCGGGACGATCGGCGCCTGGGGATCGATCCTGCTCTGGGGCATCTCCGCGACCGTCGGCCTCGTGCAGAACTACATCTACGCGGAGACCGCCGCGATGTTCCCCGACAAGCCGGGAGGCATCGCGCTCTACGCGCACGAGGGCTGGCGCTCCCGGTTCAACCTGTTCGGACCGATCGGCGCGTTCGGGTACTGGATCGGCTGGTCGGTGGTGCTCTCGTTCGTCGGCAACATCGTGGGGGCGCTCATCGTCGCCGAGTGGTTCCCGAAGTCCGGTGACGGCGTCGGCGACAAGTGGTTCAACCTGGGCTTCGCCGACTTCGGGCTGGCACAGGGCATCGCCGTGATCGTGATCATCGCCGTGTGGGCGTTCAACGTCCTGGGGGTCAAGCCCTCGCTCGCGGTCGGCTACGTCACGGGGACCCTGCTGCTGGTCCCGCTCGTGATCTTCATCGTCATGCCCTACCTCACGGGCGACTGGCACTCGTCGAACCTCGAGTACGTGCACAACTCCGGCGGGTTCAGCGACCTTCGGATCGCGCTGATGTGGCTGTTCATCATGTGCTGGTCGGCCTACGGTATCGAGGTCTGTGCCACCTTCGCGCCCGAGTACCACGACACGAAGCGGGACACCGCGAAGGCACTGAAGAGCGTGGCAGCGTTCTCGTTGTTCGTGTACCTGTTCCTGCCGCTCGGGCTGGGCGGCGTCGTGGGATCGACCGGCGACTACGGCGGCTTCTACGTCACGGCGCTGAAGGGCATCGCGGGGAACGCGGTCGGGGGCTTTGCCGTCGTCTGCCTGATCGCAAGCCTGATCCTCGCGATGAACACGTCGACCGCCGACGGCGGCCGCGCGCTCTACGGCATCGCGCGCGACGACATGACGATCAAGTGGCTGTACCACCTGAACCGCTTCCACGTCCCGGCTCGAGGCATGAGCGTCGACATGGTGGTGAACATCGCGCTGCTGCTCCTGCTCGGCGCGAACAACTTCGTGATCCTGTACATCTCGAACATCGGGTACGTGTTCTGCCACGTGCTCGCGCTCACGGGGTTCCTCCTGCTCCGGAAGGACCGGCCGACCTGGCCGAGGCCGATCAAGGTCGGCTCCGGGCTGGTTGTCGCGGCAGGCGTGCTCGCCGCGTTCAACTTCGTGCTGGTGCTGGCGGGTGTCTTCGACCAGAAGGTCGCGTCGTACATCGGCTTCTACGAGTTCAAGGGGCTCCCGCTGTACCTCGGCCTCGGCGTGCTCGTCGCGTCGGTCTTGCTGTTCTTCTACCGCCGGGCGGTCGAGGACAAGGCGAAGATCACGTTCAGGGACCCCGACGTGCCGACGGAGCCCAGCGTGGAGCAGATGGAGCTCCTCAAGGGCGAGTACATGGGAGGATAGCCCCCACCGGATTTCACGAGTACACCAGGGCCGGCGGCGAAGCCGCCGGCCCTGCGGCTGACGGGTGGTTCGAAGTACGATCGCCGGGCAGACGACCCGGCTGGAGGACGTGATGGCCGACAAGATGTGGGGATCCGAGCCGTTCTGGGGTCTCGGGTTCGAATGGGACCCCGACTGGACGTACACCGACCGCCAGAAGGAGCTCCGCGCGAAGCTCATCGAGCTCTGCGAGCAGGAGCTTCGCGCGAACGCGAAGCGGTTCGACGACGAGCTGATGTTCCCGCGCCGCAACCTCGAGCTGCTGGGCGAGCACGGGTTCCTGGCTTTGACGGTCCCCGAGGAGTACGGCGGGCTCGGGGAGGGCCACGTCGCCTACTCGATGGTGTGCGAGACGATCGCGCGGTACGGCTGCGCCTCCACGGCGATGTGCTACGTGATGCACATGGGCGCGGTGAACGCGATCATGCTGCGCTCCACGCCCGAGCTCGTGGACAAGTACATCCGGCCCCTCGCGGCGGGCAAGACGATCGGCACGCTGTCGTACTCCGACCCCGAGACCGGCTCGCACTTCTGGTACCCGGTGAGCTCGGGCGCCGCGCGTTCGAACGGCGGCTACAAGGTGCGCAAGAAGGCGTCTTGGACGACCTCGGCGGGGTTCGCCGACTTCTACGTCGTGCAGACCACGAGCCCGGACTTCAAGGGGTACGACGACCTCTCGGTGTTCGTGATCGACGGCGAGCACGTGCAGTCGCAGCCGTCGCTCTGGGACGCACTGGGGCTCCGCGGCAACCAGTCCGGCCCGCTCGAGGTCCCCGACGTGGAGGTCCCCGGCTCCCAGATCGTGGGGCCGGAGGGCGACGGCGCCGCCTCGAATGACGAGTCGGTCGACCCCTGGTTCCTCGTGGGGTCGTCCTCGGTGTGGAACGGCCTCGCGCTCGGCGCGATCGACATCGCGAAGCGCCACACCACGCGCAAGAAGCACGTGGACGTCGGCCTGCGAGTCGCCGACTACCCCACGATCCAGGACTACGTTGGCGAGGCGCTCATGGACACGAACGCGAGCCGCCTGTTCACGCTGTCCGTGGCCCGCGCGATGGACGACGCGACCGAGAACAACACGAAGGTGCTCGCGCCCGGCGAGTTCGCGCGCGCCGACTTCCTCCACTGGGCCTGGCAGATCAAGTTCGAGGCCGCGAAGAACGTCGCGCACGTCGTCGACAAGATGCTGCACGCGTGCGGCGGGTCGGGCTACAAGCGCGACATGGAGCTCGAGCGCTACCTCCGCGACGCGAAGGCGGGCTGGGTCATGGGCCCCACGAACGAGGTCCTGCGTCAGTTCGTCGGCAAGGCGGTCTTGTTGGGGTTCGACTCGCTCGACTACTGGAACCAGTCGTACAACCGTCGCGCGGTCGAGAACGAGGTGAAGAAGCTCGACTCGAAGGGCAAGCGCGAGCTCGCCGAGCAGCTCGCCGCGCAGGCCGACGCCGACGAGGCGAAGGAGCCGGCGGGGAAGGGATAGCGTGGCGGTCGAAGCCGGCAGCTCGAAGCTCCTCGTGGCGGGCATGCGCCCGCCCGACCCCTACCTCGAGCAGTACTGGGTGCGGCCGGGCGGCGCCACCGCCGTCGCGCTCGCCCCCGACGACCGGCTCACCGTCGTCGACGTCGACGGCGGGCAGGTCGCCGAGGTCACCGCGCTGACGCCCGACGGCGACGAGGCCGGCGAGGCGCTCGGCGTGAACGCCGACGCGCCGGCGACCGTGCTTCGCTCGCTCGTGACGTCCACCGTCGACGGCGCACGTGAGGTCGTGGACGATCTCGCCTCGCGCGGCGCCGACCCGTCGCGCGCGAACGCCGCGCGGCTCTTCGGCGAGTGGTCGCCGCCGGGCTCGTCGCAGTCGTTCCTCGCCGACCGTCCGCTGGTGGTGATCGTCGCCGCGCCGGCCGGCCGCGTGGTGGACGGCGCGCCGCCCCCGTCCGACCTCGTCGTCGAGGTTCGCCGGACCACGCCGCGCACGCACGAGGAGATGGAGCTCCCTCCCCCGCTCGCCGAGCCCCGGCTGGACTTCCGCGTCGATCGCGCCACCGCGCGAAGCTACGAGGTGAAGGCCGGCGAGTTCATCCAGGTCATCGACGTCGAGGGCCGCCAGTGCTCGGACTTCCTCGCGTTCCACGCACAGAAGCTCGAGCGCGACGTCGAGCGGGGCCTCGACGCCACCGTCACGCGCACGCTCATGGGCAACGCGTACCCCTCCCCCGGGCTCTCCGGCAAGTTCTACGACGCGGACATGGACCCGCTCGTGGAGGTCGTGCGCGACACCGTCGGCCGGCACGACACGTTCGCGCTCGCGTGCAACGCGAAGTACTACGAGGACATGGGCTACCCCGGCCACGTGAACTGCACCGACAACTTCAACGGCGTGATCAAGACGTACGAGATCGCCGCGCGGAAGGGCTGGCCGGCGCTGAACTTCTTCTTCAACACGGCGTTCACGGCGGACAACATCCTCGTGTCCGACGAGCCGTGGTCGAGGCCCGGCGACTACGTGCTGCTGCGCGCGATGACCGACCTCGTGTGCGCGTCGTCGGCCTGCCCGGACGACGTCGACCCCGCGAACGCGTGGGACCCCACCGACATCCACGTGCGCGTGTACTCG
>DATBIS010000076.1:0-7573 GCA_036556805.1 Actinomycetota bacterium
GAGTACTGGGGCGGGGCCGCGAACAAGATCTTCGGCGAGACCGTCCCGATCCAGGACCAGGGCCTCGACGTCACGCTGCGCGAGCCGGTGGGCGTCTGCGCGCTCATCACGCCGTGGAACTTCCCGCTCGTGATCGCGACGTGGAAGATCGCGCCGGCCCTCGCGTGCGGCAACACGATCGTCGTGAAGCCGGCGTCGTTCACGCCGCTCTCGGTGCTCCGCCTCGCCGAGGTCCTCGTGGAGGCGGGCCTGCCGCCCGAGGCGATCTCGGTCCTGCCGGGTCCCGGTTCGGCAGTGGGGAACGCGCTCGTGACGGACCCCCGCGTGAACAAGGTGGGCTTCACGGGCTCGACCGAGGTCGGATCGAAGATCATGGCGCTCGCCGCGCAGAACATCACGCGCGTCTCGCTCGAGCTCGGGGGGAAGTCCGCGAACGTCGTGTTCGCCGACGCCGACATGGAGCAGGCGCTCGAGCGTTCGGTCTGGGCGGTGTTCGACAACACGGGGCAGGACTGCTGCGCGAGGAGCCGCGTGTTCGTGGAGCGACCCGCGTACGACGACTTCGTGGCCGCCATGGCGAAGCGCACCGACGAGCTGAAGGTCGGCGCGCCCCTCGACGAGGAGACCGACCTCGGCCCGATGATCTCGGCAGGACAGCGCCAGACGTCGCTCGACTACCTCGAGATCGGACAGAAGGAGGGCGCTCGCCTGGTGACCGGGGGCGAGATCCCCGAGGTCGCCGGCGGTGAGGACGGCTTCTACCTGCGGCCGGCGGTGCTCGCGGACGTGAGCAACGACTGGCGCGTGGCGCGAGAGGAGATCTTCGGTCCGGTCGCGTGCGTGATCCCGTTCGACACCGAGGAGGAGGCGATCCGCCGGGCGAACGAGAACGAGTACGGCCTGTCGGGCTCGATCTGGACGCGGGACCTCGGCCGCGCGATCCGCGTGGCGAAGGGCATCCGCACGGGCGTCATCAGCGTGAACTCGTCTCACAGCGTCCACACCGAGGCCCCGTTCGGCGGCTACAAGCGCAGTGGGATGGGCCGCGAGATGGGCATGCACGCGGTGAACCTCTACACCGAGGTCAAGAACGTCTACTTCTCGCAGGCGTAGCTAGACGGAGCGCCCGTACCGCTCACGCTCCCAGTCGGTGACGGTCTCGCGCCACGCCTTCAGCTCCCACGCGCGCGTCGTTCGGTAGTAGGTGCTGAACGTGTCGCCGAGTGCCGTCCGCAGCACGTCGTCCTCGTCGAACGCGGCGAGCGCGGACTCCAGCGAGCCGGGGAGCTCGGGGCGGTCCTCGAGCGCGTAGGCGTCGCCCTCGATCGGCGCGGGCGGCTCGGACTTGTTGCGGATCCCGTCGGCGGCCGAGGCGGCGATCGCCGCGAGCGCGAGGTAGGGGTTCGCGTCGGCTCCGGGACGCCGGCACTCGAACCGCCAGAGCTCCGGCCGTTCCGAACGGATCGCGCGAACCGCGCACGAGCGGTTCTCGTAGCCCCAGGTCGCGTTGATCGGCGCGAACCATCCCGGCACGAGGCGCTTGTACGAGTTGATCGTGGGGTTCAGCAGGAGCGAGGCGGCCGGGAGGTGCTCCACCACGCCGGCGATCGCCGAGGCGAAGGGGGCCGGCAGCGGATCCGTGCGGTCGGCCCCCGCGAAGGCGTTCCCGTCGGCATCCCAGCAGGACAGGTGCACGTGCCCGCTCGAGCCCTCCTCGCCGGGGACGGTCTTCGCGAGAAAGCTCGCGCGCAGGCCCGTCGCCGACGCGAGGTCCTTCACCGCGAACTTCAGCAGGGCCGCCTCGTCCGCGGCGCGGACGCCGCGGCGCGGCTCGAGGTTGAGCTCGAGCAGCCCGGGTCCGGCCTCGGTGTGCACGGCGGAGAGCTCGATGCCCAGGCCCTCGAGCGCCTGCACGAGCCGCGACACGAACTCGTCGTAACGGCCGATCTCCACCAGGCTGTAGCTGATGCCGCTCGACAGCGGAGCCTCGGCGGCGTCCCACAGGCGGATCTCGTACTCGAGCGCCGCCATCGTCTCGAGGCCGAGCTCGGCGAGCCCGTCGAGCACGTGGCGCAACACCTCGCGCGAGGCGAAGTCGCACGGGCTTCCGTCGGGCCAGCTCGGGGTCGCGAGGCACACACGCCAGCCGGGTCGCCACGCGAGCTCGTGCAGCGTCGTGGGGTCCGGCTGGACCAGCAGGTCGGCCGCGCCGGTGCGGATGCCGAAGTTCTCGAAGTCGGCGATGGGGGTGTCGACCGGGTCGAGACCCAGGATGAGGTCCGTCATCACGGTGCCGCGCCGCAGCGCCGACTCGAACGCGGCGGGCCGAAGCGCCTTGCCGCGGATCGAGCCGTTCACGTCGGGGATGCCGAGGAGCACGAACTCCTCCCTGCTCGCGTGGCCCTCCGCGCTCATGCGAGCGAGTCCCGGATCGTGCGCTCGACGTCGCCGATCGTCGACGCGAGCCGCTCGACCATCTGGGAGAGCTCGTCGTCGGTGCTCGTGTAGGCGGGTGCGAGCAGGACCTGATCGCCCGCGAACCCGTCGGCCTGCGGGTGGGTCGACGTCACGAGCAGTCCGTGTTCGAACGCGACGTCGTCGACGAGCGAGGCGGCATCGAGCTCCACCGGGAGGAACGAGGTGCCGTCGCGCGGGTCGACGAGCTCCACACCCAGCAGGAAGCCGCGGCCGCGGACCTCGCGCACGAGGCCGAAGCCCGACAGGGCCGACTCGAGCTCGGCGAGGAGCGACGGGCCGCGCTCGCGGACGCGATCGACCAGGCCGTCGGCGACGATGCGATCGAGCACCGCGAGCCCGATCGCCGACGAGAGCGGCGCGCCGTCCCATGTGTGACCGAGGTCGAACTCCCGCGAGCCGCGGTCGACGGCGTCGTAGACGCGTTGGGTGCAGAGGACGGCGCCGAGCGGGGCGTAGCCCGCGCCGAGGCCCTTCCCGATCGCGACGATGTCGGGCTCGATCGGGAGCTGGTGCGCGGCGAGCCACGTCCCCACGCGGCCGACCCCCGAGACGACCTCGTCGAAGCACACGAGAAAGCCGTGCTCCGCGCGTCGCTCGTCGAGGCCGCGCCAGAACGTCTCCGGCGGCGAGTAGCCGGGGAGCGCCGCACCGCCGACCGGTTCGCAGAAGAACGCCGCGATCGTCTCCGGGCCGGCATCCCGGATGAGCCGGTCGAGCTCCTCGAGCGCGGCCTCGCCCGACGGGTCGAAGCGCCAGGTGCTCGGTGGGAGGTGAAGGTGCTCGGCGAGGTACGGCGCGTACGGCTCCTGCAACGCGCGCCTGCCGTTCAGCGCGAGCGTGCCCATCGTGGACCCGTGGTAGGCCTGCGCCGGCGAGATCACCCGCCAGCGCTCGTCGCGGCCCTGGTCGACGTGGAAGATCCGCGCGAGCTGCAGGGCGGTTTCGTTCGCCTCCGACCCGCCCGAGACGAAACGCGCGCGCGCCATCTCGGGCGCGACGACCTCGATCACGCGCTCCGCGAGACGCTCCTGCGGTCCGCTCGTGAAATGGTGGTTGTAGTAGTACGCGATCCGCTCGGCCTGGTCCTGGAGCGCCGCCGCGAGCTCCGGCACGCCGTTGCCGAGGCACGTGACCATGGCGCCCCCCGAACAGGCATCGAGGATCCTGTCGCCGTCGGTGGTCGTGAGCCAGACGCCGTCGCCGCGCTCGATGTTCGGATATCCGAGGTCGAGGAAGCGCGAGAACACGCTCGATTCGGCGGACGCGACGAGCGCGCTCATCGCTCCGCTCCCGCGCCGATGCCGGCCACGCGCTCGAGGAACCCCTCGAGGAGCTTCCACGAGGTACGCTTGCTCTCCTCGGCGCGGCGGTTCGTCTCCTCGAGCAGTCGGTCGGGGTCGACGCCCTCGGCGTCGAGCTCGTGCCGATAGGTGCGCACCCAGTCGTCCATGATCTCCGGCGTCACCTCCGGGTGAAACTGAAGCCCGAGGCTTCGCCCCGCGACGAACGCCTGAGCGCCCAGCTCGGTCTCGGCGATGACCGTGGCCTCCGCGGGCGCCTCGATCACGTCGAAGTGCCACTGGAACCACGGACCCTCCGGGACGAGATCGGGATCGCTCGTTCGAACGGGCAGCCAGCCGATCTCGCACTCGTCGCCCTTGTAGACGCTCCCGCCGAGCACGCGCGCGAGCATCTGCCCGCCGAAACAGAGGCCGAGGATCGGGACGTTCGCCTCGATGGCCCGTCGCATGAGCGCATCCTCGCGCGTGACGAAGGCATGAGAATCGTCGTACGCGGCGAACTCCGAGCCGAGCGAGACGATGAGGTCGTAGTCGCCGGGATCGACCGCCGGGTCCTCGAGGTCGATGCGCACCACGTCGATGTCGGCGCCGTGCTGCAGCAGCCACTCGGTGACGTGGCCGGGCGGCGTGGGGTCCTCGTGCTGCAGGATCAACGCGCGCAGCTGCCGGCCCTCGCCGCTCACCGGTCGGCTCCCGTGGGCGCGGGGCTCGTGCTGAGCTCCTTGTCCACACCCTCTGCGACCTCGTGCACCGTCGCGGCGAACCGCGCCACCATCTCGGCGAGCTCGTCGTCGGTGGTCGTGAACGGCGGTGCGAAGAGCGTCTGGTCCCCGGCGAACCCGTCGCGCGTCGGCTGCGTCGACAACACGACCAGGCCGCGCTCGAACGCCGCGTCGTCGATCCGCGCGCCCACGCGAAGTTCGCGGGGCAGGAACGAGTCACCGTCGCGCGGGTCGACGAAGGATACGCCGAGCAGGTAGCCGTGCCCGCGCACCTCGCGCACCATCGGGACGTCGCGGAGGGCCACGCGCAGCTCCTCCAAGAGCGCGGCGCCGCGGTCGTGGACGCGCTCCACGAGCCGCTCGGAACGCATCACCTCGAGGACCGCGAGCCCCACCGCGCACGCGAGCGGAGCGCCGTCCCAGGTGTGGCCGAGCGAGAACTGCCTCGAGCCCTGGGCGAACGCCTCGTATACGCGATCGCGGACGAGCACCGCGCCGATCGCCGTGTAGCCGGCCCCGAGTCCCTTCGCGGTCGCGATGATGTCGGGCGGGCACGCGGTATCGGCCCCGGCGAACCACCGGCCCGTGCGGCCGACGCCGGTGACGACCTCGTCGAAGAGCACGAGGAAGCCGTGCCGCTCTCGCCGTTCGGCGAGGCCCTCCCAGAACCGGACCGGCGGCGTGTACCCGGGGAGGGCCGCGGCGCTGATCGCCTCGCAGAAGAACGCCGAGACCGTCTCGGGGCCCGCCTCGTCGAGCGCGCGGTCGAGCGCCTCGAGCGCGGCCTCGCCGGACGGGTCGAACCGCCACGTGCTGGGCGGGATGTGGAGGTGCTGCGGCAGGTACGGGCCGAACGGCCCATGCATCCCGGGGCGTCCCGTGAGGGCGAGCGTCTGCATCGTCGGGCCGTGGTAGGCCTGCGCCGGTGAGATCACCTGCCACCGATCCGGCTCGCCGCGTTCGACGTGGTAGCTCCGCGCGATCTGCACGGCCATCTCGTTCGCGTCGGCGCCGCTCGTGACGAAGCGCGCGCGCGTGAACCCGTCGGGGGCGACCGCCACGAGCTCACGGGCGAGCCGCTCCTGGGCGGGGTTCGTGAGGCGCTCGTTGTGCACGAACGCGAGTCGCTCGGCCTGGGCTCGCGCCGCCGCGATGACGTCGTGCCGGCCGTGCCCGAGCGTGGCGGCCATCGACCCCCCGCTCATCGCGTCGAGGTACCGGTGCCCGGCCGCGTCCTCCACCCAGACGCCGTCACCGCGCACGATCACCGGGTAGCGCCGGTCGAGCTCGAGCGGGAGCACGTGGCTCTCGTCGCTGGCGATCACCGAGCGGGCCAACGGGGCCTCCTTGTCCGGGTCCCCGGAGATTACCTCCCGGCGCGCGCGGACCGGAACCCGCGATGCGTCTTCCCGGGCGGTTCGCTATCCTGCTGCCCCCGCCCCTCCGCACAGGCGAACGAGGGACCCAGACGGCGTGGGCCGCAGGAGGAACTCCGTGAACTCGGTGACCGAGATCCTCAAGGCATGGCAGCAGGACGGCATCGAGTTCGTCCGATTCGAGCTCCCGGACCTTCACGGGACGTCGCGCTCGAAGACGATCCCGATCCGGCACGCGGGAGCCTACGCCGAACGCGGCCTCAACCTGTACGGCGGGACGAGCGTGCTCGACAGCCGATCGGACGTCGTGGGTGGCACGCTGTACAACGAGGAGCGGCGCTACGGCGATCAGCTCCTGTTCCCCGACCCGGAGACGGCCTCGATCGTGCCGTGGGTCGAGCACACGGCGCGACTCATCTGCGACGCCCGCTGGTACGACGGCACGACGCTCGACGCGACTCCCCGGCAGGTCTACCGGCGCGTGCTCGACAAGTGCCGGTCGATGGGGTTCGAGCCGGTGACGGGCTTCGAGTACGAGTTCTACCTGCTCGACGGCGAGACGCACGAGCCGCTGTTCGGCGGCTATCACATCTTCAACACCGTGCGGAACTCGTACGTGCCGACGATCGGCCGCATCCTCGAGCTCATGCCGAAGATCGGCGTCGACATCATCACGTCGAACTGCGAGTACGCCGGCTCGCAGTGGGAGATCAACTTCGCCCCAGGCGCGGGCCTGGCGGGTCCAGACCAGGCCTTCACGTTCAAGAACGGCGTGAAGGAGCTCGCGCACCTCGACGGCTACCTCGCGACGTTCATGAGCAAGCCGTTCGGCGACTCGGCGGGCAGTGGATGTCACACGCACCTCTCGCTCGTGGACGCGAAGTCCGGCGAGAACGCGTTCGGCGACGCCGACGACCCGCAGGGCATCAACGACACGTGCCGGTCCTTCATCGCGGGCCAGCTGCGGTACGCGAAGGCGATCGACGCGCTGATCGCGCCCACGGTGAACTGCCACCGGCGCCGGCGGAAGCACACGTTCAGCCCCACGAACATCTCCTGGGGCCTCGAGGACCGATCGGCCCTGCTGCGCGTGAAGGGTGGCGGGCCGGATTCGACCCACACCGAGTACCGCGGGCCCTCGGCGCTGTCGAACCCGTACCTCGTGGGCGCGGCGCTGCTCGCGACGGGCCTCGCGGGCATCGAGCAGGGCCTCACGCCCCCGCCACCCTCGCACGACGTCCCCGCCGAGGAGGATCCGTCGCTCGAGCCACTGCCCTCCTCGCTCCCCGAGGCCTTGGAGGAGCTCGCCGGCGAGCCGGCGACGACGGATTTCTTCGGCGAGGAGTTCCTGAAGGTCTATCGGGCGATGCGCGCTCACGAGCTCTCGCGGTTCTCGGACTGGGTGAGCGACTGGGAGCGGCAGGAGTACCTCGAGCTCTACTGAGCGGGTCGATCGGGGCTGTGGACGCCGAGCTCGATCACGCGCCTGCGGACGGCGGCTGGTCCGCGCGAGGAGCGGCCCTGACGACGGCGCCGGCCCTAGGGCAGCGGGTAGATCCGCCGCGCGTTGCCCTGCGCGATGCCGTCCGCGATGCGGATCGCGGTCGCCTCGTCGCAATGGTCGGCCGCCATCCAGCCGTCCAGCACGGCGCGGAGCCCGCGGCGGAAGAGCATCGCGCCGAGGTGGTACTGCTCC